>DMPJ01000535.1 GCA_003456035.1 Planktothrix sp. UBA8402 | reverse complement strand
GTTCCCTGTTCCCTGTTCCCTCTTCCCTCTTACAACCATGAAAATTGCAATCGTCAACGATATGGCTATGGCAGTAGAAGCACTCAAACGAGTGGTTTTAACTGTTCCAAATTATCAAGTTGTGTGGATTGCACGAGATGGTCAAGAAGCCGTTGATCGTTGTGCAAAAGATACTCCAGACTTGATTTTAATGGATTTATTTATGCCGATTATGGACGGTGTAGAAGCGACTCGCCAGATTATGCAGCAGAGTCCCTGCATCATCTTGATCGTGACGGCAAGCGTGGGAAACCATGCCGGGAAAGTATTTGAGGCGATGGGATATGGTGCACGGGATGCGGTGGACACGCCGATTTTAGGAACTCAAGGAAGCTCAAACTCTTACCAACCCTTACTCGCCAAAATTGTCACCCTCAGTAAGCTGATTGGCAAATCATCAACTCCCTCAACGCCTTCACTCCAAACCTCAAAACTGACTTCATTCTCTAAACCCTCTACCCTACTTCCTCGCCTTGTAACCATTGGCTCCTCCACAGGTGGCCCAAAAGCTTTAGCAACGATTCTCTCCCGACTTCCAGCTAATTTTGGGGCGGCAATTGCTATTGTGCAACACGTCGATCAGCAGTTTTCTGCGGGTTTGGTAGATTGGCTAAATCAACAAACCCCTCTAACGGTGCGATTAGCGAATATTGGCGATCGCTTAGAAAAGGGTATTGTCCATATTGCCGGGACTAACGATCATCTGAGTCTGCGTTCTGATCTCACATTATATTACACAAAAGAACCTGTTAACTATCCTTATAGACCCTCGGTGGATGTTTTTTTTAAGAGTCTTGCCCAACACTGGCATCATAAAGAAATTGCTGTATTACTTACGGGAATGGGACAAGATGGTGCTGATGGACTCAAGGTTTTGCGTGAGACTGGATGGCACACGATCGCTCAGGACGAAAAAAGTTCGATTGTGTATGGGATGCCTAAAGCGGCAGTTCAGTTAAATGCAGCAGTTGAAGTTTTGCCTCCTGAAGCGATCGCTAATACTTTAATGCAGCGAATTAATAATGGTAATTAGTTAGGCTGAATTTTATTCTATAAAAGTTAAGATTGGAGTCAATTCAAATTAACAATTACTATAGATTTAGATGACTATTATATGGTAATCTATACAGATAGATTTTATTCGGATATCACCTAAGAATATTATTATCTATCATGAGCAAGAAAAAATTAATCGATGCCGTAGAAAAACTGTCAATGGAAGCTCATCGCAGTTCAGAAGAACAGTTTTTTATTAGAATGCTAAAACAGGTTTGGCAAATTGACTCATCTGTTCCGCCCTCCGAGGTCTGGCGTAATCTGACAGCCCGAAATCAAGACTATTTCTTTGGTTTTATGGAACTCGATGATGGAGATGAAAGAGAAGAAAACTGGTTACTCGGCTCTTTAGATGCGATCGTTGAGTCGTTGATTCAGAAAAATAACGATAGTCCATGGAAAATTAAAATTGTAAACACCATTGATGAGTTAAATCAATTGCGTTTAAAGATTCAAAAGTAAAGGGTGATATAGCAATCCCAAATAGGTTGTAATAATTTATAACTGACATGAAACGGCCAGAAGTATTATCTGGTGTTGCCTATTCCCTATTCCCTATTCCCTAATATGATAGCGTTAGATTGGCGACTCAAACCCGGATATTTAAACGAAGGTTGCTCAGATTTTGAATCTGTACACATTTTGCTAGGATATTTTATCGCAAATCGTCATTCACCAACCCCCTTACCAAATAAGTCGCTGCTCACGGAAAATCAAGCCTTTGAATGGGGAAAAGGCAAGCCTTTAGAAAAGGTAATTAACTGTCAGTCGGATTTTGAATTTCTGATGCAGCATCCGCGGCTTTTTCGGAATGCGATCGCGATTATTGAACCTTGGGAACACGTTGGTTATAATCCGTTAGGGGAGCACGTTCGAGCCTCTCTAAATGTTGCCTATATTGCTCAAACAATAGCGGACTGTGACTCAATTTTGTTTCCTTTGTGGTCGTCAGGATTACTCGATCCTGAAACAATTATTCCGGTAGAGACGAGCCATGGCGCGTCTCTACTCTAGGGCAATTTCATGATTTCATATTACCGCTCAGTATTTAGGTATAAATAAAATGGCTAAAGGTATAAACCCTTAGCCATTTCAAAACTCAAAAAAGGAGCTTTATAAATCTATAACTAAAAGTTAGTGACCTGCATCTTCTGATGTGATCAGGACTCGCTGACCGAATTCTCCAATTTTAACAGACAGATCATTGGCATCATGAAACTCAAAACGATCAACAACACCACTGGTTTCAGATTTATTGACTGAAACAATTTGAAATCCAGGTACATATTTCTTCAGTGCTGTCATTACCGCAGCAGGAACTTCACTTTCAGAAATATCACGTTCTACTTCTTCAATACCACCATCAGTATAAACATCTACTTCAACTTTCTTTCCGTTGAGAGTGCCTTCAACTTCAATAACGGGTAAGCCATTATCCCCTAAATCCCAGCTAGCCATTGTCCATTTAGCATCAGGAAGTACCCGTTTAGCAGTAAGCAAAACTTGAGGAGGAACATCTTTGATCTGAATATCAACATTTTGTGCTGAGACGGAAAATGTCCCAGTTGTCAATAGTAAGAAACCCGCTAAAATAATTGTCGAACAAAACCGTTTGAATACTTTAAACATGAATTGAAGTCCGTAAAAAATCAGGAATGTAGTTAATCTACCATGCTTGTATTAGATTTTTCTTGAGATAGGTATACTTAAAAATAATAGAGCTATAATTATAAAACATACAGATTTTTTTGGGGGTGTTTATGGAATTACGTCATCTTAAATATTTTGTTGCTGTTGCAGAAGATCTTAACTTCAGTCGTGCTGCTGTCCGGTTGTATATCTCACAACCTGCCTTAAGCCGCCAAATCAAAGATCTTGAAAATGAACTGAGTGTTATGCTATTTTTAAGACAATCGGATGGATTAAAACTCACAGAAGCCGGGAAATTTTTTCTCGAACAAGCTAAAGATATTTTGAATCGTAGTTATATTTCTGTGCAAACCATCAAGACTCATTACACCAATCAAGATCAACCTTTAGTGATTGGCTATATCCCAACTATCCTCCAGAGTTTTCTAGGTCAAACCCTACAAAACTTTGGACTTGCCTATCCTGAGATTGCTGTAAGTTTCCGAGAGATATCGCCGAGTGATCAAGTTAAAGCGTTNNATCCACCCGATAATTTAGAAGCAGAATTTATGATCAAATGTATTAAGAAAGTGCCTATTGTTGCTCTGCTATCTAATCAACATCCCCTTGCAGATCAAGCCTCAATTAATCTAGCTGAACTTGCATCTGAAAAATTTATTGGGATGTCTGAAGAAACGTTTCCAGGGCGAAATGATCGTATCCATGATGTTTGCCGTTGCGCTGGCTTTACCCCGAATTTACATCTGTTTGCTGATAGTCATGCCTCAATGATTGCTTTGGTTGCCACAGGCCAAGGGGTAGCAATTATGCCGAGCGAGGCAGAAGCATTGCCCCATCCCCAAACGGTTTTTGTCAAACTACACCATCCCCTATACTACTCCCGCTCAACTGCGGTATGGAGGAAAGAAACACCCGCTAAATCTTTAGATAAATTTCTAAAAATTTTATTGGAGTATGTTCAATAGTTTTCTATAATTGTGATCTACTTGGCTCCTTAATATCAATCAAACTTTATGATGAAATTAATCAAAAACTCAACTTGGTTAGACTTAGCAATTGATTTAAGAAACTCGGTTATTCTGGCTATTTGGCGGCGAGTAATGGCTACGATGATCTTTGGTTTACTGATCACCATTGCCTATCACCAAGGATATGCTGTAAATCAACCCATTCTCGCTACTTTAATTCCTGGGGTTGTCCTGGGCTTGATTTTTGTTTAAGTCCCACTAATTCAAAGCCAATACTAAACTGAAGCAAAGGTTTTTATTTCCCAAGAGTTTAACAGAAGTGAGTCATCAAATCGAATAAGGATAACCATAATTATGAATATGAAATCATCTTATTCAAATTTACCCATTGAACTTGTTGAAACTAGCTTTGAGAAAATCAAGCCCCGGGCGGTCGAATTTGTCGCTAGTTTTTACCAAAATCTGTTTGCAGCTTATCCAGAAACTCAACATTTGTTTGGAAAAACAGATATGGATAAGCAAGGGAAAAAACTGCTTAATTCTCTAATTTTATTAGTCGAAGGTTTACGCACAC
>DMPJ01000297.1:3635-7367 GCA_003456035.1 Planktothrix sp. UBA8402 | reverse complement strand
CGAATTGACGGATAGCGGGTTCGGCATCAACTATTGCTTTAACATCATAACTGGATGAGGTTTGTAATAGAGTTTGGCGAAATTGATAAATCGAAAATGTGCCTTCATCATAGAATTTAGGACTTTCTCGCACATAGCGATCGCATTCAGTTTTTGCCATGGCAATTAACGCTTGATTCACTTCTGCTTCTAACTCTTTTAACCGTTTTTCTAACCCCCCATCATTCCCTAATAAACGATTGAGTTTGCGATAATATTCAGTCTTGCGAACTTTTTCAACTAAACGACGGAAAAAACCAGCATTCACAGATTTCACTGACTCAACTAAAATGTCTTCTAATTGGTTAGCTAAATAATACAAAGCTTCAACTAAAACCGCTAATAAAGGTGCGGTTGCATTCCGAGAATGATTGAAAGTAGCTCGACTATAGGCTTCTTTTACAGAAAAACCATCCAATAATTCATCTAAACGCCGCACCATCCGAGATTCCAATTGCTTGAAATCCTGTTCAAAGCTATCACATTTACTGGTAATAATCTGATTAATTTCTTCCGTAATATGATCTCGAAATTCCTGTCCCGCTTCTTGTAATTGTTGATTTAGTAGTTGTAACTCCAGGGCTTTCATCGCTTCAATTTCCCGGGGTTGACTGTCTAAATCCATTTCAATTGATTCATAATACTTGCGTAGGGGAATACAAATATCTTCTAAATCATCGGCTAGATTTTTAAACAGTTGGGGGCGTTTTTCTTCGGTTAAATAGTAAGTAATGGCGGTACGAAAATCTTCAATTCCACTATCTTTAATTAACTGATCAATTAACGGTTGTCCCCAATCTGCTAAAACTCGGGTGTAGTTTTGATTCGGGGATTCATAAGCATTAAAAGTGAGTTGAAACTGGACTGGAAGTTTGCGAGAAAAGGCACAATATTGATTAAAAGCATAGACAAATTGGGGAGTTTCTTCTTCTCCGCCCAATCCTTTAATACTTTCGGCGAAAATACTATCTAAACCAAAGCGATCGCGTCCGCTTGTTCCTTTAATTTGACTGCCATAAAACCCTAATAAACCACTGGTTTTATAGACCCTGGTGGTATCCTGAAAGTCAGAATAAATTAAGTTATCTAACCGTTGACGTAGTTGGGCATTATACCAGGTTTCATCAATCCGATTAAAGATATAAAAAACCCGATCGCGGATACTCGGATTTTTACGAATTATTTCTAAGAGTTCCGTTTCTTCAATGGTCATTTCTCCCGCCGATGCAGGTTTCAAAACACAGACCACCGCCGATGTATCGGGATGTTCAATTTTGTTATAGGTTAATTGGGCATCTTTCGCCACTGGAGCGTCAATTCCAGGGGTATCTATAATCACATTCCCATCTTGTAATAGGGGATGATAGCAATAGTATTCAATCCGTTTTAAGACGGCGCTATTACTACCTCGACGGGCATAACTCGCCGCTTCTTTGAGGTTGGAAAAGTTAAACTGTTCCATCGAATAGGTGGCGTTATTTAGGGTTTGAATCCGATCACGATTTTCCGTAAATCCTTTGATTAATAAATCTAAGGCTTTCGCTTGTTTTGCCCGTTCCGATTTATTCACTCCTCCTTCTTGCTGAATAATTTTTGCACATCCTTCTACTAATATATCAATCATATCATTGCGATTGATATTAACGTTAGAAGATAACCCCAATAATTGACATAAACTAGCGACTTGTTCCCGAATTTCGGCTTCACTTAAAAAAGTTAAAACCACCCGTTCTTGATCCGGTTCAGCATAATCAATATAACATTCAGTTCCGGTAGCGTGTCCCTCGGCACTATATAATAATTCCCTTTCTAAAAGAGCATTAATTAACATGGATTTTCCGGCACTAAACGCCCCCGCAAACACAATTTCAAATTTGGGAGAAATAACTTTCTTTAAAGAAGCATTAACAGCAGTAATATCCTGTTGGCGCAGGGAAGGTTCTTGATGCAGGAGTTTGACTAAACTTTCAACCTGATGTTGTAAATTTTGGCACTGGGGCGATAATGGATGACTCATAGATAAAACTTTACCTTTATTGAAAAATGTCTCATTTTAGATTATCCCTGATCTAACACAACTTCAGAATTAAAGTTTACTTAAATTTACAATTGCTGTGTTGGTAAAGCTCCAGTTTTTGTCAACCATCATAAATTATACAAAAATATGCTAGAATTGAGAGTTAGATTAATATTTAATTGAAAAAAAAACTATGTTAAAGTTTCGCGGGTATGGAAATTCTCAAAGTAAATTTTTATATTTACTGATTGCTAGTATTGTTTTTCCCGTCCTAGCTGTTAGTTCTTTTAATATTGTTAATTCTCGCCAGTATTTGATGGATTCAGTTATTCGTTCCATGAAAAATGAGTCCCAAAATAGCGGTGAAACTATTAATCTTTTTTTAGATAATTTCAAATCTGATATTTTATATTTAAGTGAAACTCCACCAATTCAAGGAATTATTAGAGCTAGAGATAATAAAGGTATTGACCCGGAAGATAAATCTACCTATGAAAACTGGAATAATCGCCTAACAATTATTTTTACATCTTTCCTGAACAATAGATCCTATTATGATCAATTGCGTTATATTGATGAAAAAGGCAATGAACTGGTGAGAGTTAAAGTAATTAATAATCAAGTTATCGTTACTCCATCTAATCAGTTAGGGAATTTATCTTCATCGGAATACTTTTCTAAAATTTTAGCATTAAAACCAGGAGAAGTTTATATATCTCCGATTAATTTGAGTCGAGAAAATGGTCAAATTGAAATTCCTCATAAACCCGTTATTCGTTATGGGACTCCTGTTTATAATCAAGCGGGGGAAAAACGAGGAATGTTAATTGCGAATATTTTAGTTGAGAAGTTGTTTAAAATTGCTGACAATGATAGCTTTAGTTCAGAAATGCAGCAACAGTTTTTAGTTATTAATCAAGATGGATATTATTTAAGTCACCCGATAGAAGATCAGCAATGGGGATTTGAATTTAATAACAATAATAACTTCAAAAATGACTATCCAGAAGCTATTGCTAATCAAGCACTGTCGGGAGAAAGTGGTTTAATTACAGAAAATTTTGACTATATTATAACTTATAATACCATCTTTCCTAATCAAATTACCCAGCAAAATCCTTTTATTATATTATACAAAACTCCTAAACCTGTTGTTTTAGAACCAATTAACAGCTTTATCAGAGTGGCGGTGATGGTGACTTTAGTAGTGGGGGGAGTTTTTATTGGTTTTGGAGTGATTTTATTCAAAAAATTAGTTAATTATATTTTGGAAGTAGTCGGTGTTGTTTCTGCTTTTTCTAGTCNNTTAGTGAACAAGAACGGATTGCCAATCAACAATTATCTTCCGTTCAAGAAACAAATGTTACAATGGATGAATTAAGCACTTCATCTCAACAATCTGCTCAACAAGCAGAAGGTGCTGTTTTCGGTGCAAAACAAGCCTTGGAGCGGATAGAACAGGGGACAATTGCGATTCAAAAAGCGTTACAAGAAATGGAAACCTTGAAAGTTAAAGTAGAATCAATTGCAGAAAAAATTGCTCAATTAAGTGAACAAACCCATCAAATTGGTAGCGTTTCTGATGTGGTTAGTGATTTATCCAATCAAACTAATATGTTAGCCTTAAATGCCGCCGTTGAAGCGGTACGCGCCGGAGAACATGGTAGGGGGTTTGC
>DMPJ01000297.1:1227-3562 GCA_003456035.1 Planktothrix sp. UBA8402 | reverse complement strand
ACAAAAAAAGTTGAATCTGGAGTCTATATTGCTCACCAAACCGCTCAAGTTTTTGCGGATGTAGCAAAATCAATGGAGCAAATTGTAGAAAGTAGTCAACAAATTGCCTTAACTTCTACACAACAATCTTTAGCAATTGGGCAAGTTAATCAAGCCATGAATAATTTAACACAAGGAGCCAATGAAACGGCAAAAGGTATTAATCAAATTAAAATCGGGAGTGAAAAACTTAATGAATCTACTCATAATTTAAAAGAAATTTTATAATCGGCGAATAGGGATCACGGATTTAAGAGNNCACGGATTTCACGGATTTTAATCTCGGTTTACGGTTGACTGCTCCCTTCCTTGAGAGAGAGAATCAAGGCTTGAAAGACCTAAATAGCCAAATTTTGTAATTTTTGATATAAAATCAAATTTGTGTAAAGATTTGTTTAGAGTTACCGATACTCATTCACAATAGGAGAAAATACAGTGGCCTTTGAACTTCCAGCGTTACCCTATCCCGACGATGCCTTAGAATCGGGCAAAATGTCGGCCAAGACCTTTTCCTTCCATCACGGTAAGCACCACGCGGCTTATGTCACTAACCTGAATAAGCTCATCGAGGGGACAGGACTGGCGGATAAATCCCTAGAGGAAATTATCAAAGCAACAGCGAATGACCCTACCAAAGCTGGACTTTTCAACAATGCAGCCCAGGTATGGAATCATACTTTCTTCTGGAATTGCCTGAAACCAAGTGGAGGCGGCCAACCTACAGGGGATTTAGCGGATAAAATTAATGCTGACTTTGGTAGCTTTGACAAGTTTGTGGAAGAATTCAAAGCCGCCGCTACAACTCAATTTGGTAGTGGTTGGGCTTGGTTAGTATCAGACGATGGCACGCTCAAAGTCACCAAAACGGCTAATGCGGCTAACCCAATTGTTGATGGAGCAACTCCTTTATTAACTTTGGATGTTTGGGAACACGCCTATTATTTAGACTTTCAAAATGCCAGACCCGCTTATATTGATAATTTCCTAAGTCAATTAGTGAATTGGGATTTTGTTGCTGAAAATTTCGCCTCTGCATAATTGATAGTTGATTCCCAAAGAGCGCTAAAGTGCAACAACAAACGTTGTTGGGCTTTAGCCCCTCCGTAAGTGTAAAATTAAACTTATAAACTTAATTTTTACAATCATTATTCATTCGTAAATAATCAAAAACAGGAGAATTTATATGATTAATTAATATAGGTATTGGTAAAGATAATACAACTGAAACTAGAGATTGATTTAATTCGGGTACAGATATTATCGCCTGTTCAATCGGAATTGCAAATGCTAATTGAACCATTTTTTCCCGCAGTTGGGGACTGGGTAAAGAACCATCTTGATAAATATAAGGATCTCCCCAAAGGGGATAGGCGTGCATTCCATTAATCCCAATAACTTTTCCTTGAATATTTAATAATGGCCCCCCACTCATGCCCTTTTGAATTGGATTAGTATAACCGATTTGATAGCCTTTTTGAATGGCTTTTTCAGATAATAAAGAAACCCGACCCCGGGTTAAATAAAAACCTAATTTCGGCATAAATTCCGGTTCATTCAGTTGAGAAAATTTAGACGATAATGGTTTTAATAAAATCGGATCTAGCCAATTATTATTAACCATTAAATTCCAATCAATTTTAGGATTTATATGTCTATTTTTAATCTCTATAATATCGGTCGACTGTGACTTATCTAACCAAGGAAAACCAGCCCCAAATACCTTATCTCCTGGCTGAATATGGTGAGAAGTTTGTAACTTGGCGATCGCATAAATTCTGACACTTTTAAACTGTAATAAGGCTAAATCCTGTCCCGAAAACTGGAAATTTGAAATCGGATCAGCAGCATAAACTTTACCATCAGGAGTTTGAATAGAATAGGGCGGATCACTAGGAGTTAAAATATGTTGATTAGTCAAAATAGTATAAATATTTCCCTCTTTTCTGACTAAAATTCCCGACCCCCAAGCCGAACCCGATAAAATTTTAACCGTAATTCTTTGAGCAATTTGTTGTAATTGTTTAGGACTACAAACTTGACAGGAATCTTGCCAACAAAAAGTATCGGATTTCAGCGAAAAATTGATCGAACTTCCAGACCGAACCTGCAAAGAAGAAGAACTAAAAAACAGATCAGAAAAAACCAGTATTGGCAGAGTTAAAAAACAACTACCAATACCAGTTATGGCTTTAAGTTTCCAAGAAATTAGAAATCGATTAACCATGATAACTTGAATCAATAGGACTTACGCAGAAACCGGGTTTCTGAACGATAAGTCTGGATTTCATCCGCAAAA
>DMPJ01000297.1:0-1160 GCA_003456035.1 Planktothrix sp. UBA8402 | reverse complement strand
CCTTTCTGATCAATATATTGAGTCAGATCCAAATAAAATCGACCATTACTTTCTTCCAATGGCCCCGCACTAGCATTCGCCCTTAAATCAAATAACTGTTGCAAAGTTCGATTGGCATTTTGATAGGGTTTTAAAGTAAATAAAACCCCCAAACAAGGCCCATCTTGAGTATTGGAAACACAGATAACAGGCTGTTGATTAACCCACCCCGTCGTGACATAATTTAATAGACCTCGTTTCTGAAATTGTTGGAACTTGGAAGAAACTTGACGACAACGAGTTTCAGGAACATAACCCGCATCATCAAATATTCGAGAAACCCAACGAATTACAGGGAAAATACCCCTGGTATTCTTAACAAATGTCGTCGGAACACCATCAGAACTTAGACCACAATAAAACTCTTGTCTAATACTTTCATGATGATGATCATGAGTTCCAACTCGATTAGATTCACAGCGATTCAGGTTAGCAAAATCACAGGAACTATTAGCAGTTAATTCCTGTCCTTGACTAACAGAAGTTAATCCTATAGAAGTGCTAAAAGCGATCGCACCTATTTGTAAACCTTTCCAGAAGATAGAGTTTTTCATAATTCAATCCCAATCAATTTTTATTGTCTAATGCTTCAAATTTCCCCCCAAACGTTTGAGATAATCCCAACCCCTTTGGGGCCAAACATGAGGACGCCCCGTTTTTTCAGCTATCCAGTCCGCCACCTTCGGGCCAGACCAAGAGCCACCATCCGGTGCTGGCCCCCGTAAAGCCTGGATCAGTTCTTGTTTTTGTCCTGAAGTCAGCAAAGATTTTGCCATTGGAGGTTGGCGCTCTCGGCTACGATTCTTAATAGAACTTGGCCCCTCGCGGTTATAGCGCCGGATAATTTCTTTGGCATAATCGTAATTTAACCCCACAACTTCAGCCGATTGTTTAATCGTCCAATCCNNCCCCCGCCACAAGGCAAAGTAAATGCCATCGACGGGCCTCTGTCGTGTCTCGTGCGTGACGATAGCGAGCTTTCAGGTCATCGGGGGTAAGGTGCGGTTCTATATGGGCTTTAGGTGGCATTCCTCCAGTTCAGCATCAGGAAATTTGGTTAATCTATCCAAGTCTTTGCTCATTTTCCGGATCAAAGCCAGAATCTTTTATCGGAGGCAAGG
>DMPJ01000415.1:3077-4802 GCA_003456035.1 Planktothrix sp. UBA8402 | reverse complement strand
CCGGGAATTACTAACTCGTTCGTACAATTTTGCCACAATTTTTTTGACACTGATTATACGGATTAAGAGGATTAGCGCGGATTATATTCCTTGTTTCGCACTAAATTATTTATCTAATACGAAGCCAAAGATGTAATCCGTGAAATCCTCTTAATCCGTGAGAAATCCGTGATTAATGTTTGGGCTAGTAGTGCTTTTTGCAATGCAGTTGGATACAGACGGACTTGTACAGCTTGATGTAGCACTCGATTTGCACCTCCTGGTCTGAATATATTACTACATAATACTGAAAACAGTAAAGATCATCGGAAAGATGGGGTCAACTCCGTACCTACGTTGACCCGCCTTTCACCCCCCCGCTCACCTGGGTTATTGTAGAGCGGGGGACTTCCCTGCGGTGTAAGTTAAAGTTTAGTGATTGAAGGGTGAATTTTTCTGCAATTGCTGGAAAAAATTCGTTCAAATCGTTCAAATCACAGGTATTGTAAAACATAATAAGTTTCTAATAAAACGTTCACCCTCAATTAAAAGTCCTATGCAAAATGCTGACGCCTCTAGCCCAACTCCGTCAGTGGCATCGAGTAACTACTCTCCATCAATTCCAATTTCTATCTATCGGGAAGTTACGGCCGAGTTGCAAACGGTTCAATCTCAACTGCAAACGCTCAAAACCCAAAATCAACAGCTAACCCAACAAAATCAACAACTTAGGCAAGAATTGGAAAATGTAGTTCAATCTGCTATTGGGTTGCATCAGGCAATTAATAAAGCTCAAAGCATCGGTCAGGGGAAAAAATCTCAATTTGCATCTCCCGGAGCGAGTTCTTTTACCCTCGAAATTCCGAACAATCTCGGCGCGACTCCAACAAATCCCCCAGTTCTGGAAATTGCACCGCAGATTACATCAGAAACTAGGGGAAATCAACCCAGTTTTCCTTTTCCTCAGCCACCCCAACAACCGTTAAATACAGAAGTAGCGCAACCTTTATTTACAGAACCAACAGAAGCTCGGTTACGCCCGATGTCTAAATCTAATCGTTCTGAATTGAGTGGGTTTTGGTTAATTATATCAATTGTTGTGATTGTGGTAGTCGCCTTTGGTGCTGGTTATTGGATTGTTCGTCCACTATTAAACCAACAACGCTAGATGACTCAGGAATTGTTACCAAAAGATGATTTTTGATTATACAAAATAATGGCGGAAGGAAAACCCTCCGCCAGTACCGTATTTGAAGTTGTGAATTTTCATTCAACTTTCAAGGAATTAGTCACTTTATGGAATGACTGTATCGAAGTTTCCAGAAAGTAGATTGATTATGTTAACTCTGTGTTGGTATTAATATTTTCACTATTAAATTTTAGTAAACTATCAATACCAACGAGAAGACGAGTAACACAATCTTTTTCGATTTGACCTGACTCGGGTCACCGATAAACGGGTTTTAACCGCGAGTTCCAGTTTCAACTAAAGTTGCTAAAGATTCTTCGCTAATCGAATCTGGAATCTCAGTCTCGTCGGGTTCATAACCGCGTTTAAATTCTCGGAATCGTACCTGTTTGGCTTGAAGCGCGGTTTCTAGCAATTTAATGGCTCGGTTAGGGTTGCCTGCTCCACAAAAGAATAAGTCAGCAGCGAAATAGCCCAATTCTGGCCAAGTGTGAATGGCGATGTGAGATTCAGCCAAAGTGGCTGTTGCAGTTACTCCGTGAGGACTAAACTGGTGT
>DMPJ01000415.1:0-3017 GCA_003456035.1 Planktothrix sp. UBA8402 | reverse complement strand
ATGGGTTCCCAATTGTTTCATTCTACGGGTTTTACCTCCACCCTATATTTTATTCATACTTTGCCATCATATCACACATTTTCAGAAATTGTGCAATAGTTTCATCGAAACTGCTCAGAATTCCTAAGAATAGCTGGCTCCGTTAGGCAAAATCGCTCCTTCGAGGCTGGCTTCATTCAGGTGATCAATATTGAGACTAGCACCGATTAAGTTAGCGGCGCAGAGGTTAGCTCCGGTTAAATTTGCTCCCTTGAGGGAAGTTAAAAGTAATCCGGCTCCGGTGAGATTAGCATGACTCAGGTTAGCACCACGCAAATCGGCTCCTAATAGAGTCGCTCCTTCTAAGTTGGCGCCACTGAGGTTAGCCCCGCGTAAATTAGCCTTAGTCAAATCGCTGCGTCTTAAATCGGCGTTGTGTAAGTTCAAACCGTTTAAATAGGCATTTTTAAGATTTGTGTCTTGTAGGTTAGCCCCGTTTAAGTTAGCCCCGTTTAAGTTCGCGTCACTTAAATCTGCCCCTTGTAAGTTAGCAAATATTAAGTTAGCAACACAAAGATTAGCGTTTCGTAAACTAGCCTCGCTCAAATCGGCATGACTCAGATTAGCCCCACTCAGATTACCTTGATTTATGTAAGCTCGAATTAATTTGGCATGACTTAAATTAACGCCACTGAGATCAACTTCAGTTAAAATGGTTCGAGTTAAGTTAGCTCCACTTAAATCAGCACCGCTTAAAATAGCTCGACTGAGGGTTGCACCGACCAGAATGGCATCGTTGAGTTTGCAGTCATTCAGGAGACAGGCTGAAATTAAACTAGCTCCGGTGAGGTTAGCCCCGGTCAAATCTGTCTTAGAAAGAATCGCACCACTGAGCATGACTCCACTCAGGTCAGCATGGCGTAAAATAGTATCGGTGAGACTGGCACCACTGAGATTAGCTTCAACTAGAATGGCCATTGAGAGGTTAACTTGACTCAAATCAGCCCCATTCAGATTAGCTCCAATTAGGCGGGCGCGAGATAAATTAGTACCTTGTAAAGCAGCATTACTAAGATTAATCCGATTCAGATTTTCCTGTTTTAAGCAGGCTACCATCAGATGGATACCGCTAAAATTTCTCTCTCCTGTAGCATATCGAGTTAATAACTTATCGACATCAATGCTTTCATTAGCCTTCATAAAAAATGAACGGTTTAATTTAATGTGTAAATAGTGGAAAATGACCACGAATTGCTTTAATCGCAGTTCATGGCAAGGGAAAAAGATGAAAAATAACGTTTATTAGTCTGTGAGCATAGATAAACAAACCTAGATCAGATTCAGTCTAAATTCTTTGTCGGAATCTAACTGTATCGGACGTTGCTACTTAACTACATTCAGGTGAATGGCTGACCACAGAGTGAGTCCGGCTTAACTGGTATCACCCGCAATGTAGGTGTATTGTGCGATTAATCGCCAGATTATTGCTAAACAGAATTGCTGAAAATCATAGTGCGGCTGAAGTGGAATATCCCGCAGCATATTTGACACTCTCACCGTCTGAAGACACTGAGTTTTCAATCTCCCAGATGTTTCTGATAAAATAATATAAGAACGAAAGTGCTTAGAAGTCTTAGATAGGACTGGATAACCCTTGATTTGGGATAACCCAAAAACGGGTAAAGTAACCGAGCTTGAGCCGGATGTCGGTTTCAAGCAAAAACGACGGGCTAAAAGTCTAACCCGGAAGAAACTCCTCCATTGCTGTTGATTTGGGATATTCATAGGAAATTATAATCCTAAACCCTTTTCTTCCTAATCTTGTGATCGTTTAGGCAGTGGAGTTTCAAAGATTAACTGATCTTTTTACCTCGATCCATCAAAATTGCTCCTTAATTAATGATAATAGCTCAAGGGTCAACTCGGCAAGGTGGGTTTTCTGATTAAGTTGAATCTGAGTTAGGCTAAAAGTGCTGATTGCTGAATCACTAAACCTGGAAAACCTCCATACTAAGATTAAAGTGTGATCCTGTTAGGAGATTCTATGGAAATTCGCGGTGTCTGGTTAACCAATACGGACAGTCGAGTGCTGTTTTCTCGACAGACCATTGCCGAAGCGATGGAATTCTTGGCGGAGACGGGTTTTAATGTGGTGTTTCCGGTGGTTTGGAATAAGGGCGTGACTTTTTATCGCTCTCAAGTCATGGCTCAAACCTTTGGTATCGAAATTGATTTCTATGCTAAGGGACGTGACCCGTTACAGGAAGTGATTGAGGAAGGTCATCGGGTTGGGTTGAAAGTAATTCCCTGGTTTGAATTTGGATTTGCAAGTTCTTATCAACAAAATGGGGGCAGAATTTTATCTCAAAAACCAGGGTGGTCGGGGATTAATTATACCGGGGGATTAGTTGTTAAAAATGGGTTTGAGTGGATGAATGCTTTTGACCCAGAAGTGCAGAATTTTGTTCTAAGTTTAGTGTTAGAAGTGGTGAGAAAATACGATATTGATGGAATTCAAGGGGATGACCGGATGCCCGCCATGCCTTCTGAGGGAGGTTATGATCCTAAAACTATTGCTCTTTATCGTGAAGAATTTGGTCGTCAACCTCCAACCTATCATAAAGATCCGCAATGGGTACAATGGCGAGCAAATATTCTAACAAATTTTTTGATTCGTTTACGTCGAGAAGTCAAGGCAATTAAGTCTAATTTGTTGATTTCTATGGCTCCAAGTGTTTATAAATGGGGTTTAGATGAATATTTGCAAGATTATATTGCTTGGATTGATCAAGATTTAGTAGATTGGATTCATCCTCAATTATATCGGCGCAATTTTTGGAGTTATAAAGGGTTAGTTGATCAATTAGTTGATGTTCAGTTTAAGGATTGGCAGTTACCGAAACTTTCTCCAGGGATTTTAGCAAAAATAGGTTCCTATTGCATTACGACTGATGATTTATTAAAGTCAATTGACTATAATCGGTTTAAAGGAGTTCAAGGAGAAATATTCTTCTTTTATGAAGCCCTAAGATTGAATC
>DMPJ01000373.1:5867-6002 GCA_003456035.1 Planktothrix sp. UBA8402 | reverse complement strand
GTTTGTGATAGAATCTGGAAAAATGCTCAACCCATTGATAACCCCAGGGTTAGAAACGATTGAGCAGAAATACTAAAAAATGGAGTGAGGATGATAAATTTTAAAACCTTAGCATTGTCTGTTATTCTATCTACA
>DMPJ01000373.1:845-5836 GCA_003456035.1 Planktothrix sp. UBA8402 | reverse complement strand
GAATGTGATTTAAGAGGGGCAAATCTGCAACAGTTTGATCTGCGGGGGGCTAATTTATTTAAAGCTCAACTGCAAGGAGCAGATTTAAGAGGAGTTGATCTTCGCAGTGCTAATCTAAATCAAGCTAATTTATATAATGCCGATTTAACTCAAGCTAATTTAGCATCTGCTAATCTATTTGATGCTAATTTAAGGAATACTATATTAGAACGGGCAGATTTAAGAGAAGCGGATCTTTCCCAAGCCGATTTAGCTCAGGCAAATTTAATCAAAGCGAATTTAAAAGATGCCAGTTTAGTCGGTACAAACTTTAGCCAATCCTATCTCAACCAAGCTAATTTAGAAAATGCTGATTTGCGTAAGGCATTTTTATTTCAAACGGATTTAGAAGCCGCAAATCTCACCCGTGCTAATTTATTGGGTGCGGATTTACGCAGAGCTAATCTGGATCGGACTATTTTAGATAATGCTAATTTAACTGCTACAATTTTAGCTGATACTAACATTGATCGGGCTAAATTATCTCAAACAACCCTCCGAGGCAACCTGCTCCAAGGCACGGATTTATCCCCGATTGTTTGTGTAATTACAAATGTGGTTAATTGTGTGGTTGTACCGACTTCAGAACAGTTTGAAAGTCCAGAATTACCCTTTAATTAATGCTGATCAGATGATCCCAATGCAGTAGTAATAGGGCGGGTTTATAAATGTGATCTGTAGGAATTATAAATTGTGACGGAACCCGCCCCTACAATTAATATTATTGTGTGGTTTGACTTAACATTTGTTGTAGTTGTTTAACTGCTTTATTATTCCCCTGTTGTGTATATAATTCCAGGGCTTTTTTCCAAGCATTAGTGGCTTCGGCCGTATTGCCTTTTTTCCATAATGATTCCCCTAAATTTTTTAAGGCTTCCGCATAGTCAGGATTAATTTCTAAGGCTTTTTGATATTGGGCGATCGCTTCATCCCATTGTCCTTGACTAGCGTGTAAAAATCCCAAACCATTATAAGCTAGGGCGTATTTAGGATTCAAACTAATAGCTTCTTGATAGGCTTGAGTTGCTTCTTCAATTTTTCGTTGATAAAATAAAGAGTTTCCTAAATAAAAATGATATTTAGCTTCTTTGGGTTGATTTTCTACCAACTGACGAAAAATCGCTTCAGAGGCGGCATAATTTCGATCTTGATACAGTTGAATTCCTTGACGAACTATGGCTTGTCGAGATTCTTTCTTATCTAACTTTTCCTGTTCCGCTTCACTGGGTTTACCCCGCAACTCGCTGGGACTGGGTAAATCATTTTGAGCTTGTACTTTCGACGATAATACAATAATTATTCCTAAAATTATTGTTGTTACCAGGGTTAAATTCAACTGTTTAGTTTTCATCTTTGTAATTGTAATCTGATCTTAAAATTTTTCTTCAAAATATTCCGACAGGTTGTTATCTATCGGAATATTGATCATATTTTAATTAATGCAGAAAATGACGAATACCAGTAAAAACCATGACTAATCCTAACTCATTTGCTGCCTTAATTGAATCTTGATCTCGCATACTTCCCCCCGGTTGTACAATCGCAGAAATGCCCGCCGCGGCCGCCGTGCGAACTGAATCATCAAAGGGGAAAAAGGCATCACTTCCTAAAACCCCGCCTTGAGCGTTATCTCCGGCTTGTTTGAGGGCAATTTCTACTGACCCCACCCGATTCATTTGTCCCGCCCCAACGCCTAATGTCGTCTGATTTTTAGTCACAACAATAGCATTAGATTTAACGTGCTTAACCACTTTCCAAGCAAACATTAATTCCTCTAATTCTTCTGGTGTGGGTTGCTTTTCTGTCACCACTTTCCAGTCCTTAGATTGTTCCACAATATCATCGGCGGTTTGAACTAAAAAACCACCTGCAATTAGTTTAATTATTTCTTTTGGCCCTTGAGTTAAATCGGGTAAAATTAACACCCGCAGGTTAGATTTTTTCTTCAAAATCTGAGCTGCTTCTGGCTCGCAACTAGGGGCAACAATACACTCTAAAAAGGTTTTACTTAAAGCCGTTGCTGTCTCTTGATCAATAGTCCGATTTAATGCTACAATTCCCCCAAAAGCTGAGGTTGAATCCGCATCAAAGGCTTTTTTATAGGCATCAGATAGACTATTAGCAACAGCAACACCGCAGGGATTTGTATGTTTTAAAATGGCGGCTGCGGGTTGATCGGGAAACTCACAAATAATTTTTCTAGCTGCTTCTAAATCCACTAAATTATTATAACTTAAGGGTTTACCTTGTAAAATCTGACCCGATGCCCACCCTGTGGGTTGAGTTCCGGTTTGATACCAAGCCGCAGGTTGATGGGGATTTTCGCCATATCTTAAGGATTGAAGTTGAGTTCCTGCTAGGACAAAACTTTGGGGTAAGGGAGATTCAGAATTGAGTTCTTGTTGTTCTAAATAGGCTGCGATCGCGCTATCATAAGCTCCCGTATGTTGAAAGGCTTTTAAGGAACAATGTTGACGAAATTCTAAAGAAATTTCTCCATTTTTTTGCTTGAATTCTTCTAAATAAGATCCATATTGTTCGGGATTACATAATACAGTTAAATGGGCATAATTTTTAGCCGATGCGCGTAATAAAGTTGGGCCGCCAATATCAATATTTTCGATCGCGTCTGCTAAAGAAACATCCGGTTTAGCAATAGTTTGTTCAAAGGGATAAAGATTAACTACGACTAAATCAATCGGGCGAATATTATGGGTTTCTAACTCGCTTAAATCTTGAGAAACATCTCGACGGGCTAAAATTCCCCCATGAATGCGAGGATGGAGGGTTTTAACTCGTCCGCCTAAAATCTCAGGAAATCCCGTATAATCAGAGACTTTGGTAACAGCAAGTCCGGCTGTTTTTAAAGCTGTTGCTGTACCGCCACTACTAATTAAGTCGAAACCTAATTCTTCAACTAGGCTTTTAGCAAACTCAATCAGTCCTCGTTTATCAGATACACTCAATAAAGCTAAACGGGCCATTGGGCAAAACTCCGAATTCAAAAACAACAGTCTACCATTGTTGCACCTACTGGCTCTATTTCTATTCTGATCCATGATGGAACTGACCCCAAGAACTCAGTTTGTCCGTTGTGGATGTTTTGGTCAGTGGAATCCGCTAGAATAGGATCAACAAACGTAAAAACACGCTCAAAAATCCGTATATTCTAGCTTTTAATAGCCAAAAGTAACAATGACTACAGTCATGATTGTCGATGATAGCAACGCTCTCCGAGAGATAATTGCTAAGATGTTGCGAGACAGTGGGATCGACGTGATCTCAGCCGAAGATGGAGTTCAAGCCTTAGAAAAAATTGAACAGGTTACACAACTGGATTTAGTCGTATTAGATATTGTCATGCCCAATATGAATGGCTATGATCTGTGTCGCCATATTAGAAAAAACCCCAAAACCCAGAATCTTCCTGTGGTGATGTGTTCTAGTAAAAGTGAGGAATTTGATCGCTACTGGGGCATGAAACAGGGGGCTGATGCCTATATTTCCAAGCCTTTCCGTCCCGAAGAACTGTTGAGTACAATCAAACAACTTCTGCGAAGGTAGTTATTCTTTCTGGCTTTTTTTAAGTAGATTTAATCCCAAAAAAAATGCCGCAATGAAAATTAACCCATCGCGGCTATAATACTAAGATTAATCAAATTTGTTTAGTAGTCCGGAGAGGTTATTCTTCCTCGCTATTATCGAGTTGATCATCATCATCTTCCTCATCTTCCTCATCTTCTTCAGGGGTTAAAGTCCCTTCGGGAACTAACTCAATCGTTGAGTTTTCTTCCAGCCAGGTGAAGGTTTTTTGTTGAACTAAATCTTCGGTAACAAAAGCGAGTAACCGTTTAGGATCAACATCTTGACCCTTGAGTTCGGCAAGAACTTTGGTAGCTTCAGCCTTAATTTCTTCCTCGGTGACGGTCAAAGATTCTAGTTTGGCGACTTCCTTCAGGGCCAAAGAACGTTTCAAAGCGTCAATGGCTTCTGGACGAGCTTGTTCCCGTAGCCGAGGTACCATTTCCCCGGTGAATAACCGTTTAACATCTAACCCCATCTTGCTCAACTGCATCACCTGTTCAGTAATCAGTCGGTCAACTTCTTGACGAATCATGGTTTCAGGTAAATCGACTTCAATAATTGCCGCCAAAGCTTCGACTAAAGCTTTGTGTTTATTGGCTTTAGTTTGATCATCCTTTTCCCCTTGAAACCGTTTTTCCAAAGATTCCCGCAGTTCTGCTAAAGTCGAAAACTCACTCACTTCTTCGGCAAAATCATCATCTAACTCAGGAAGTTCTTTTTCCTTAATTTCATTTACAGTAATTGTAAAAGTGGCATCCTTCCCAGCAACATCTTTATCCCCATATTCATCGGGAAACTTCAGATTTAAGGTTTTAGTTTCTCCCGAATTCATGCCCACAATGCCATCAACAAAACCAGGGATAAACCGACCTTCCTCTAAATCCACTTGAAAATTATCACCCTTAGCACCGGGAATTTCTTCAGGTTCGTCCGTTTCCGACTCTTGGGTAAAATACCCTTTAAAATCAACAAACGCCACATCCCTTAATTGGGCGGGTCTAGCTTCAACCGGAATTAAGGTAGCTCTTTTTTCCTGTTCCTGTTTTAATACCTGTTCTACCTGTTCGGGGTCAAACTTAACTTCTTCGGCTTGGACGGTTAAGCCCTTATATTCACCGAGTTTAACTTCGGGTTCCACATCCACAACCACTTTAATCGTCAGGGTTTGTCCGGGTTCAAATTGCTGAATCAGTTGATCAATATCGTCTTGAGGCTCAAAGTTGCCAATCGCCGGAATCTTCTCCTGTTCGACAGCTTTGGGTAAATATTGGTTCATCAAATCATCCAACGCAGCCGCCTTAATTCGTTCCTGACCTAAGCGCTGAATCAAAATGTGGCGAGGCACTTTGCCTTTGCGGAACCCAGGA
>DMPJ01000373.1:0-808 GCA_003456035.1 Planktothrix sp. UBA8402 | reverse complement strand
AAGTTTTTCCTGGGTTACTTTCATAAAAATCGTGATATTCTGAATTAACACCCCCAACATATTTAACTCGCGGGGGAACCATAATCACCGGATGAGCAAGTTAGAATTGCTAATGTCGGTTTGTGTAATCAAATAGTGATCGTAACTGATTATGCGCCCTTGTGTGACCATTGATCAGATTTTGTTAGATTTTGGTCAGAATCGGAACGGCTAAACTATAATGGATAAGGGAGATTAAGCCTCCACCAAACGATTAATAATCACTAATCCAAAAGTTATAAAAATTCAGATTTATTAAAATTGCTGTTTTTTGATCACGGAGGTTACAATTTTGTCAAATTCTTATCGAGTTGCCATTCTAGGGGCGACGGGTGCGGTCGGGGCGGAATTAATCGAACTTCTGGAAAGTCGAAATTTTCCAGTGGGGGAATTAAAGTTATTGGCTTCTCCCCGTTCGGCGGGAACCTCGTTAACCTTTAGGGGGGAAACTTTACCCGTAGAAGCGGTGTCGGAAACCAGCTTCGATCAGGTTGATATTGTGTTGGCGTCCGCCGGAGGGGCAACCTCTAAGGTTTGGGCATCAAAAATAGTCGCGGCCGGGGCTGTAATGGTCGATAACTCCAGTGCCTTCCGCATGAACCCCGATGTGCCGTTAGTCGTCCCGGAAGTCAACCCCGAAGCCCTTAACCACCATCAAGGGATTATTGCTAACCCCAACTGCACCACGATTTTAATGACGGTGGCGGTTTGGCCGTTATATCAGGTACAACCGATTCGGCGAATCGTCGTTGCCACCTATCAATCGGCA
>DMPJ01000130.1:180-3715 GCA_003456035.1 Planktothrix sp. UBA8402 | reverse complement strand
ACTTACAGCAGTCTTATCTAAGGGAAAAAACTCAAGATTAAATTGTTCAAATAACTCAAAAAATAAATCAAAAGCTAATTTTTCATCCTCTACTTGAGATAAAATAATTGTTTCCCAACCTTGAGACGAATTAATTTGATATTTCGTTTGTATCCATTGCTGAAATTGAGCAAATTGTTTTTCTTGTTGTGTTAATTGTAACCCTAACTCACCTCTTGACATACTGTAACCCATTAATAGCATTTTTAAACGAGTTACAGACACTTTTCCTAAATACATTCCCGGACGTTGTTTAATTCTTGCTAATAAATCATAGAGATATTCTTGAGTATTTTTATTGCCGTTAGTTGTAGTTAAATCTAGCATAATTTATTCCTTATGTTTACTAAAAATCTTCTTCAGTGATGATTAACTCTTGTCCTAAGTGAATTTTACCAAAAAATTGAAAATTAGCCAACCATTCGCCTTTAGATAATCCTTGAGGATGATGATTGTCAAACACAATTTCAACTCCATCTATGATAATTATAACACCTTCATGGTATCCAGTTTCAGAAATAGCATCACCGCCAATACTATCATCATAAAGAAAACAATTGCGATAATCTAAATCTGCTTGTGCATTAATTTTAATCGGTTTACCTTTAATTCCTGCTAATTGTAGATACTTTTTGATAGCTAAAGCACATTCAACACATTGTAAGTTAGGATGATTATTAGCTATTTCTGCCAAGTCTTGTTTTTGTTTTGGTGTTAAATAGTTCATCAAGTATAAATTTTATAATTCTACCCAATTCTATAAATTTAAACCTTCAACTCTGGCTAAATCACTATCATTAGGAACCACAGTTAAACCTTTAACCATAGCAGTAGNNAGTTTGAATAGGTAAACCTCTTAATCTCAAATTAGCATGAATTTCGGCAGATATTTCTAAAATTGCTAAATCATCTAAAAGGACGGATTAAAGCCGCCGTCTTTTGGTAAGATTAGCTGTGATCCCCGCTCGCTTATCAACAATTGCAATGGCACCAACCCTACTTTTTAACGCCCTCAAACAAGCAACCGATGAAGAAATGGCCCGTGACCCCAGAGTGTTCGTGTTGGGGGAAGATGTGGGTCAATATGGCGGTTCCTATAAAGTTACAAAAGATCTTTATGAAAAATATGGGGATTTGCGGGTTTTAGATACTCCGATTGCGGAAAATAGTTTTACAGGAATGGCCGTTGGTGCTGCCATGACGGGGTTACGGCCGATTATTGAAGGCATGAATATGGGATTTTTGTTACTCGCCTTCAACCAAATTGCCAATAACGGCGGAATGCTGCGCTATACTTCCGGGGGAAATTTTAAAATGCCTCTGGTGATTCGTGGCCCTGGAGGTGTGGGCCGTCAATTAGGGGCGGAACATTCTCAACGCTTAGAATCCTATTTCCAGTCGGTTCCGGGCTTAAAAATGGTCGCCTGTTCGACGCCTTATAATGCTAAGGGATTAATGAAAGCGGCGATTAGAGATGATAACCCGGTGCTATTTTTTGAGCACGTTCTGTTATACAACCTCAAGGAAGAAATCCCCGATGAAGAATATATTGTCCCGCTTGATAAGGCGGAAATAGTCAGACGGGGGAAAGATGTGACGATTCTGACCTATTCTCGGATGCGCCATCATGTCATGCAAGCGGTTCCTGCTTTGGTCAAACAGGGTTATGATCCAGAAGTAATTGATTTAATTTCTCTTAAACCTCTCGATTTTGACACGATTGGGGAATCTATTCGCAAAACCCATCGGGTAGTTATCGTGGAAGAATGTATGAAAACCGGGGGACTGGGGGCGGAAATTACTGCTTCAATTAATGATCGTCTTTTTGATGAATTGGATGCACCTGTATTAAGATTGGCGTCTCAGGATATTCCTACACCTTATAACGGTGCTTTAGAAAGACTGACTATTGTTCAACCGGAACAAATTGTTGAGGGAGTTAAATCAATTATCAGTTATCAGTAATCAGTGATCAGTGCAAGAGTTAAGAGTTAATCAACTGTTCACTTATTGACTGTTCAATGATTACTGTTACGGGTGAGGAGACCCATCGGTGTCAACTTAAGACTAAATAAAAGCAGGCTAGTTCCTTGATCTTGATCTTCAGTTCAAGATCCCCCCTAGCCCCCTTAAAAAGGGGGGAANNGGATTTAGGGGGATCAAATCTAGGATGTAATCGGGGATTTTTGGCTGTCGTTGACACCGAGGGATGACCTCACCCCTACGACTGATAACTGATGATGCGGATACTTGATAACTGATAACTGATTATTGATTACTGATAAAAATGCGAAAACAACGTTCTGTTTTAATTCTGATTTTGGTGATGGTTATCGGCTCTATTATTGTGCTGACCAATGTTCCTTTTAGGTTGGGTTTAGATTTACGCGGAGGTTCCCAACTTACAGTTCAATTGAAACCTTCGGAAGCGGTTCCTGTTATTGATGAACGGGTTCTGACCTCGGTTCAAAGTGTAATTGATAACCGGGTGAATGAACTGGGGGTATCGGAAGCGGTGGTACAAACGGTGGGACAGGATCAGATTTTGGTACAGTTACCCGGGGTGAATGACCCCCAAGAAGCAGAAAGAGTTTTAGGAGGAACGGCGCAGTTAGATTTCCGGGAACAAAAATCGGGAACTGAGCAACAATTAGCTGTGGAATTTCAAGTCCAACAAGGGATTAAACAACAAATTGAAGCTGCTAAAAAACAGGGAAATTCTCAAGATTTAGTCGCTGCTATAGAATCTTTAAATAAAAGTAATGATGCGATTTCTCAACTTTATAATAACCCGGTGCTTAGAGGTCAAGATTTAAAAGACGCCTATCCTGAACCCGTACAAGGAGGAGGAAACTGGAATATTGGTTTAGTGTTTAGTTCTGAAGGGGGAGATAAGTTCGCTGAACTGACTAAAAATTTAGCGGGAACGGGTCGAACTATTGGGATTTTTCTGGATAATAGTTTATTAAGTTCTCCATCGGTTCCGGTGGATTTTGCCGATACGGGAATTGTCGGAGGTCGGGCGGTAATTACGGGTCGATTTAGTGCCGAAGATGCTAGTTCTTTGGCTGTACAATTGCGCGGGGGAGCTTTACCAGTTCCGGTGGAAATTGTCGAAAACCGCACCGTTGGGGCTACCCTAGGACGGGATAGTATTCAACGTAGTATTTACGCCGGGGGGACGGGTTTAATTTTAGTCCTGATTTTCATGATTGTTTATTATAGATTACCAGGATTAATCGCTGATTTTTCTTTAATTATTTACGCCTTATTAAGTTTAGCCCTGTTTAATTTATTGGGTGTAACTTTGACCTTACCAGGAATTGCGGGATTTATTCTTAGTATTGGGATGGCTGTAGATGCTAATGTTCTGATTTTTGAACGAACCAGAGAGGAATTGAGGGCGGGAAAAACCTTATATCGTTCTGTGGAATCGGGTTTTTATCGGGCGTTTAGTAGTATTTTAGATGGTAACGTCACAACGGTTATTGCTTGT
>DMPJ01000130.1:0-164 GCA_003456035.1 Planktothrix sp. UBA8402 | reverse complement strand
TGGGATTAGGGGTGGTGGTGAGTATGTTTACTGCAATTACTTGTAGTCGTAGTTTCCTATTCATATCTCTTGATTTCCCGGAGTTAAGAAAACCCGAATTGTTCTGTCCAAATTTAAAAAAACCGCTCTCAGTAGTCAGTAATTAGGGAATAGGGAACAGGGAA
>DMPJ01000331.1 GCA_003456035.1 Planktothrix sp. UBA8402 | reverse complement strand
TTGATGCTGTTGTTGTTTCTACGCAACAAGGGGCGCGAGTGTTTACCCTGAAGGGGGCAGATTATATCTATCAATGTTTAGTGGAACAAATGAGCGAAGGAGCAGCAACTATTTCTGCTGAGGGCATGATTTTGTACTGTAATCAGAGGTTATCAGAACTCTTAAATTATCCGGCAAAAACTCTGATTGGCTCCAGGTTAGAAACCTTTGTTTCTCCCCATGACAGAAAAGCATTTTTACTGTTATTACAACAGCTTCAAGAACATAAAACTCTGACTCAAGAATTATCCTTGATCACAGCAACGGAAAATCAGGAAGTACCTGTTAAATTATCGCTGAAACAATTTAAGATAGATGAGTTTTTAGTTAATAGTATTATTATTACTGATATTACCGAATCTAAACTTAAAGAAGCTACTAAACTGAATCAGATTCTTAATAGCGCGATTGCAGTGATTAGCAGTTATCGAGCATTTCCTGATCATACTTGGGTGTTTGATTATTGGTCACAGGGATGCGAAATCATTTTGGGCTATACAGCAGAAGAATTAATGGCGGATCAAAATCTCTGGTCAAGTCGTGTTCCTCCTGAAGATTTGGAAACTATTATTGCTGAAACTTTTGAAGACTATAGGCTAAAAAGAAGTAGCAATGTAGAATATCGCTTTCGTCACAAAGATGGGACTCTGCGCCAGATTGAATCTTCCCAGTTTTTTGAATGGGATGAAACTAATAACTGTTGGTTAGGAACAGGAATTTTAACCGATATTACCGAGATCAAACTGTCAGAAATCGCCTTACGCGAAGCTGAAACTACCATCAAGCAACAAGAAGAACAGTTGCGATTAGCCCTAGAACTGACCCAAACAGGTATTTGGGATTGGAATATCAGCACCGGAGTTATCTACTGGAATGATAGCCATTACGCCTTATTTGGGTATCAGCTAGGGGAGGTGGAGTCTAGTTATCAAGCTTGGTACAATCGCGTTCACCCCGACGATGTGACAGAGGTGGAACAGAAACTTTTACAAGCTCTGGAAAACCAAACAGATTTCGCGGCCGAATATAGAGTTATTTACTCAGATGGCACGATTCACTGGGTGCTAGGCAAGGGACGAGGGCTTTATGACGAAGCGGGACAACCTCTGCGGATGATTGGGACGATTATTGACATCACCGAGCGCAAACTGTCAGAAATCGCCTTGTCTGAGGCTGAGGAGGCTTTAAGCATAGCCATTGAAGCCGCCCAAATGGGGACGTGGTATTTAGATCTGATTCATGATGTTGTATCCAAGCGATCGCTGCGCCACGACCAGCTTTTCGGCTACGAAACCCCGCCAGTTGAATGGGGACAAGCGATCGCAAGACAGCACATTGTTGAAGCAGACCGAGAAATTTTTGATGCTGCACTTCTTCACGCGAGAGAAACGGGCAACCTCAATTTTGAAGTTCGGGTTCAATGGCCAGATGGCAACATTCACTGGATGGCTGCTCGTGGACATTTCTACTTTGACGACCAGGGAAACCCTGTGAGTGGTGGGGGTGTAAACTTTGACATTACCGAGCGTAAACAAGCAGAAATCGCCCTACAAGAGCAAATTGCCCTACAAGAGCAAATCGCCCGGGAGCGACTGGTAACAAATATCGCCCAAAACATCCGTGAAACCCTAGACCTGAATCAAATCCTAGAATCTGCCGTCGATGAAGTGCGAGAATTTCTGCAAGCGGAGCGAGTCGTGATCTTTCGTTTCCATGCTGACGGAAAAGGTACAGTGATTAGCGAATCCCTTGCTGACGGGTGGACTTCCATGCTTTCCCAAACCTTTCATGATGACTGCTGTACAGAACATTATTTAACCTATTCCCAAGAAGATTTTTATGCCAGAACAGATATCTACGCCCCTGAACTCCCAACCTGTTATCGTGAACTTTTAGAGCCATTTCAAGTCAAGGCAAGTCTGACCGTCCCGATTTCACAAGCCCAACAGTTGTGGGGCTTCTTAATTGTTCATCAATGTTCCGTTCCTCGACAGTGGAAAGAAACAGAAATTGAGTTAACAAAACAGTTAACTATTCAAGTCAGTATTGCCATTCAACAATCAGAATTGTATCAACAAACCCGCCAAGAATTACTAGAGCGTCGAAAAGCTCAAGAAGCTCTATTTGACAGTGAACAAAAGCTAAAAGCAATCCTCAAATATGCTCCTGTCCTTATTTTTATACTTGATCTCGAAAACAGACATCTTTTAGTCAGTCGTTGTTATGAAGAACTGGTGGGTATGAATACTGATAATTTTATAGGTAAAAGCATTTATGATATTTGGAGAAAAGAGGAAGCTGATTCTATGGCTAATATCAATCGCCAAATCGTGGAAAATCAGCAAATTATGACTATAGAAGAAGAAGTTTTGCAACCTGATACAGATAACTATTTAACTTTTTTAACTTTGAAATTTCCCCTTTATGATGCTGAGGGAAAAGTCTATGCTGTTTGTGGTTTTGCCACTGATATTACCGAGCGTAAAAAAGCACAACGCCAAATTGCTGAACAAGCTGCCTTAATTGATATTGCTACGGATGCTATTTTTGTCCAAGATTTAGAAAACCGGATTTTATTCTGGAGTAAAGGAGCGGAACATTTATATGGTTGGACAGAAGCCGAAGTTTTGGGACAAAAAACTCAAACTCTATTTAATCACGGGAATGAACTAACTGAGGCTCTAAAAACTACTATCGAGCAGAATAGTTGGCAAGGGGAATTAGAGCAAATCACCAAAACAGGCAAAAAAATTATCGTAGAGAGTCGCAGGACATTGGTAGAAAATCAATTTTCACAATCAAAATCTATACTTGTAGTCAACAGTAATATTACCGATAAAAAACAACTGGAAAAACAATTTTACCATGCCCAGAGATTAGAAAGTTTAGGAACCTTAGCCAGTGGAATTGCCCATGATTTTAATAATATTCTGACCCCGATTTTAGCAACCAGTCAATTACTTAGCCTCAAATTCCCTAATCTTGATGATCAGACAAAAAACTTATTGACCATCTTGTCTAATAGTGCTAAACGTGGGGCTAATTTAGTCAAACAAATTCTGCTTTTTAGTCGAAATACAGAAGGTAAATCTGTAGTCTTACAACTAGGTTACTTACTCCTAGAATTAATCGGTATTACTCAACAGACATTTCCTAAATCAATCACTATTTCAGCTAAAATTCCCACCAGGGAATTATGGACTATTTCGGCAGATGCTACCCAAATACACCAAGTATTTATGAATTTAATGGTTAACGCTAGGGATGCCATGTCAGAGGGAGGAACTTTAACCATCAGTGCCGAAAATCGCCAATTAGATCAACATTATGCCCTAATGAATTTGGAAGCAAAACCAGGCCCTTATGTGGTGGTGACGGTTGCTGATACTGGAATAGGCATTCCTCCAGATTTATTAGAGCGAATTTTTGACCCATTTTTTACTACT
>DMPJ01000141.1:1499-5129 GCA_003456035.1 Planktothrix sp. UBA8402 | reverse complement strand
GAGTTTCATCAACTACTTTTAATGCCACAACTTCGTCTTTTTTGGCATGGGGTTTAAACTTGGTAGCAATAATACCTTTCCCAGCCCGATTTTGCAGACGGAATTGAGACACAGGAACCCGTTTTCCATAACCACTTGCTGTTATGACTAAAACCGATAGTCCTAGAGAGTTGACCTCCGCTACTACTTCGGTTTCTATTTCATTTTCTTCGATGGTTTCTGCTGTTGTTAGTTCGTTTTCTTCCTCGGTAATTTCTACCGTTGTGATCATCAATTCTTCATCGGTTTCAGGTTCTTCACCCTCCGCTTCAACAAAATTAGAAATAATCGCACTAGGCAAAATATCCATACTGATTAAGGTATCATCCCCTTTCAATTTCATGGATTTAACGCCGCGTGTTGCCCTTCCTAACGGTCGCAATTGTTTATTATTGGCTTTAAAATGAATTGCCATACCGTGACGGGAACCAATGATAATTCCATCATCAACTTTTGCCCGTCTCACCCAGCGTAATTCGTCTCCTTCTTCTAAGGAAATAGCAATTAAACCATTAGTTCTAATATTACTAAAGGCGGATAATTGAGTTTTCTTAATAAATCCACCTTTGGTTAACATTACTAAGTATTCATCATCGCTAAATTCGCTAACGTGAACAATAGAAGTGATCCGTTCTTCCTTGGGAATGGGTAACATTTGGATAATCGGAACTCCTCGCGCCGTGCGGGATGAAGCCGGGATTTGATAGGCTCTGATACTGTAAACTACACCACGATTACTAAAGAATAATATACTATCGTGATCGCAACAGGTGATAAAGTGTTCAACGCCATCATCCTCTTTCATTTTCGTGCCTTGTTTGCCTTTAGTTGCTCGACTTTGGGCAGCAAAAGTATTAACAGGCATTCGTTTCATATAGCCCTGTTCTGTTAACAGAATTAAGGCTTTTTCATTGGCAATTAAATCGGTATCTTCTAACTCGCCTTCTGTGTGTTCAATCACAGTACGACGGGGGGTATTAAACTTTTGTTTGAGTTCTAGGGCTTCATCTTCAACGATTACTAAAATTCGTTCTCGTCGGGCTAAAATATCCTCTAAATCGGCAATTTTAGTTTGCAGTTCTTGGTGTTCCTGGTCAATTTTTTGAGATTCTAAAGCCGTTAACCGTCGCAATTGCATTTGTAAAATTGCATCGGCTTGTGGCTCAGAAAACCCATAGTTGGTAATTAATTCTTGTTTGGCTATGGGAATATCCGCCGCGTGACGAATTAAGGCAATAATTGCGTCTAAATTGTCTAAGGCAATTAATAAACCCAGTAAAAGATGATCCCGTTCTTGAGCTTTTCTGAGTTCATATTCCGTGCGTTTACGGATAGTTTGTTCCCGGAAATGCAGGATTACTTCTAAGAAGCGTTTTAGGGTGAGAATTTCAGGACGGCCATTAACTAGGGCTAACATATTTGCCCCGAAATTTGTTTGTAATGGCGTTTGTTTGTAGAGGTTATTGAGGATAACCCGGGGGTAAGCATCCCGTTTGAGTTCAATTACGATCCGCATTCCATCCCGATCGCTTTCATCACGGATATCGGAAATTCCCTCTAATTTCTTATCATTAACCATATCAGCAATGCGTTCAATCATCGCTGCTTTATTGGTTTGATAAGGCAGTTGGGTGACAATAATTGCTTCTCGATCCGGTCTGCCTTTATGTTCAATAGTTTCAATGGTGGCAATACCGCGCATGGTAATTGAACCCCGACCATCATTATAGGCTTCTTTAATTCCCGATGTGCCTAAAATTTGCGCTCCGGTGGGAAAATCTGGGCCGGGAATATAGCGCATTAATTCTGCTATTGTAATCTCAGGATTATGAATTAATGCTAGTAAACCATCGACTAATTCCCCTAAATTGTGGGGGGGAATATTGGTCGCCATGCCAACAGCAATTCCCGAAGATCCATTTAATAGTAATTGCGGAATTCGTGCAGGTAAAACTAAGGGTTCCTGTTGAGATCCATCGAAGTTATCGCCAAAGGCAACGGTTTCGGAATCAATATCTCGGAGCAGAGAATCACTGGTTAAGGCGTGTAGACGACATTCCGTATACCGCATGGCTGCGGGGGGATCGTTATCCACCGAGCCAAAGTTGCCATGACCGTTAATTAGAGGCGATCGCATCGAAAAATCCTGTGCCATCCGCACTAAGGCGTCATAAACGGCCACATCCCCATGGGGGTGATATTTACCGAGTACCTCCCCCACGACACGGGCGCATTTACGGAAGGGTCGATCGGGTGTTAAGCCCAGTTCGTTCATCGCGTACAAAATCCGACGGTGAACGGGTTTCAAACCATCCCGTGCATCTGGCAGTGCCCGGCCTACAATCACGCTCATGGCGTATTCTAGGTAGGATTGCTGCATTTCATTTCTCAGATCCGTCGGGACAATTCTCGACTCAGAGGTACTCATACCTTCAAAAACTCCATTACAATTTAAAATTAGTCACATTTAACCGAAAATATTAGTAGAAAAAAAGTTACTTTCGGTATGGTTTCTAAAATCAGTGACTAATGCCTAAAATTATACCATAATTTGCCTTATTATTGGGGTAAAATCTGGGATTTAAAATTGAAAAAACTCTGAACAGATGCTAACAGTTATTTATTCTGACGAATTTCTCAACCATAAGACGGGATTATTCCATCCCGAACGGCCAGAAAGGTTAACGGCGATTGTTAATGCTCTAAAATCCGTGTCTTGGAGAGAACAGTTACAGTGGCAACAGCCGACTCCGGTAGCCGAGCGGCGGGAATCTTTAATCAAGTTGTTGGAAACAGTGCATACTCCCGCCCATATTCAGCAGGTGAAAGCGATCGCAGATCGGGGAGGTGGTTATTTGGATGGGGATACACCGATGTCGGCGGAAAGTTATGATGTGGCACTATTGGCGGTGAGTGCTTGGTTGGATGGGGTGGATCGCGCCTGGGATACCGGACGTCCGGCTTTTGTTTTAGCTCGTCCCCCTGGACATCATGCGGAAGCCGATCGCGGAATGGGATTTTGTTTATTTTCTAATGCTGCGATCGCTGCTTACTATGCCTTGCAACAACCGGGGGTTCAAAAAGTGGCGATTTTAGATTGGGACGTCCATCACGGGAATGGAACTCAAGCTTTAGTGGAAGATCATCCTCGGATCGCTTACTGTTCTTTACATCAATCCCCCTGTTATCCGGGAACTGGATATGCGGATGAACGTGGGACTCATAAAAATGTTCTGAATATTCCCATGTCTCCGGGTAGCACGATTGGGTTATACAAACCTGCCTTTGAAGCTTATATTATGCCCTTTTTACAGCAGTTTCAGCCGGATTTGCTGATTGTAAGTGCCGGGTATGATGCTAACGAGGATGATCCCTTAGCCAGTATTTCTCTACAACCCGAAGACTTCGGACTGTTTACGGAATATTGTCTACAACTGACTTCTAAAATTGTCTTTGGACTCGAAGGCGGCTATGATTTGCCGAGTTTATCTCAATCAGTTGTGGCTACGTTGGAAAAATGTTTGTAGGTTAACTATTGACTGTTGACTGTTGATAAGCAGTGCATCTAATACCATTTCCTAAATCGTGCAA
>DMPJ01000141.1:0-1357 GCA_003456035.1 Planktothrix sp. UBA8402 | reverse complement strand
CCTCCCTCGCTGAGAAGATATCGTGTGAAGTACCCACCACTAAAACGGAGTTAGGTTAGCGAGCGAGGACGCTCGCACTGCACATTGATTCAAATCACAACGGTTATCCAGATTAATCACAAATTTACATAGCTTTGAATCACTTAATATTTTGTGCCAAAAGTTCATAATTAATATGTACAAGCTCACGAACTTTCATCTTTGAGCAGGCTATTCTAAGTAGAGGTGATTCATGATGGCATACTGTCCCGTACCCCTTGAGGAACTTTTTGGTCAAATTATGTTTTCTAGTGTGGTGACTCGTAGCGATCGCCAACACCTAAGATCCGCCATTTTAGGGGATAGTTTGACTGAAGACGAAAAAGCAATTATTAACCGACTACTTTACAATGTTCGCCGAGGTTGGGTGAAGTTAGTCGATATGTAGTTGATTGTTTTGGAATCACAAAATTATCAAGCAGCTTTTTTTAAAAAACAATTATATATTCCACCTTGTGTCTTTTATTCCCCATATCCTGAATTTGAGCAATTTTCGATACAATATCAATCGTTAACTGCACATTCAGGATTAACCCTAACCCTTGCTATCCACATCTTTGCTGGTTGCTCACGGTAGCCGTGATCCTCGTCCCCAACAAGCCTTAAATCAATTGGCTAAACGCTTAGGGGAACGTCCAGGCTGTTCTTTAGTTGGAACTGCAACTTTAGAATTAGCTCCCCTTCCCCTACATCAACAAATTCAAAATTTTGCCAAGTTAAGTCAATCTTGGGGATATTCCCAAGTCCAAATTTTACCGTTATTTCTTTCGTCAGGCGTTCATGTTAACGCAGATTTACCGGAAGAAATTGCGATCGCTCAAGCACAAATTGGCTCAGAAATTCAACTCAATTTATTACCTTATTTCGGTTCTCAAGTCAACCATTTAGCCCCTTTGATCTCCACAAAAATGGCAACGCTTGAGATAGAAAATTGGATTTTAATAGCCCATGGAAGTCGCCATCCCGGGGGAAATCAACCCATTGAACAATTAGCGGCTCAAATCGGGGCAATTCCTGCCTATTGGTCGGTTTCTCCGAATTTAGAAACTCAAATTAAAGTATTAATTTCATCGGGAGTTAATCAGATTGGAATTATTCCTTATTTTATGTTTTCCGGTGGTATAACAGATGCGATCGCCCAATCAATTAAACAGTTTTCTCAACAATTCCCCACCGTTAAATTTGATTTGATTTCGCCCTTAGAAATAGATGAAAATTTAGTTGCTTTAATAGAAGATTTATTGCTATATAGCGCTACGCATTAAAGTTAGGACACTTCTAAATCCTGAAATTCATTCCCTATTCCCTATTCCCTGTT
>DMPJ01000054.1:3779-3979 GCA_003456035.1 Planktothrix sp. UBA8402 | reverse complement strand
ATTGCATCTTCAAAGATTGCCATTTGTTCAGGAGTAAAATCTTCGCCAATTTTCCCCAAAAGTTGTATTGACATTATCCCACTACAACGGTTTTTTAAGCTGGAATCCGACATAGTATTAAACTCCTCGAAAGATAAGTTTTTTTCAAATACTTTAGTTAAATGTTCCACCATTTTTGCGGAATCAATATCTTCCTTAAA
>DMPJ01000054.1:0-3707 GCA_003456035.1 Planktothrix sp. UBA8402 | reverse complement strand
ATATTTTAAACCTGCTACAAGACAGCAAAACCCGCTCCCTGCGGGTTCTGCTGTCTTGTAGCAACAAATTTTAATCTGTCGAAACCGATTAGAATTTTATTGAAGTAATGCTTCTGCAAATTGTTCTAAATGAATAGCACTATTGACTTCATAAAAAGATGTTGTTGGGGCTTTGACAAATAGGGAGGACATTTCATTCATAATAGCTTGATAGGCTTCAGTGTGGTTATTGGAAATATCCATATCGCCAATATCTTCCCAAAAAATAATGGCAATTCCCTTATCTGTTCCGGGTTCTTGGAGTAAATAAGCCCCTTGAAAACCTTCTTTATAGGTAGCTACGGCTTGTTCAAATAATGTTTGAGCTTCTTTAAATTTACCCGGTTTGAATTCACCGATAGCAACGTAGGCAACTTTTCGTCTTAAAAAATCTTGAAATTCAGACATAAGTTAATAGATGTAATAAACTGCACGTTTTTGTAGCAGAGTAAAGATTCAACCTTGAATAATTCTACCAGTTGAACCGCCAAAAACCAAAAAGAATAACCGTGATCCTTTGACCCTTGGCAACTGAAAACCTTAATATGAGGGAGGTTAAGCCNNAAGCAAACGATATCAATGGAAATTCAGATCAAGTCCGAGTATAAAACGTAGCTGACGCTACATTTGACCCTATTTAGTCGCGAGGGCCTAAAATATGTCAATACAATGGGCAATAGGGAATGGGCAATCTTGTTGATGTCCTAACTACCTTGAATATTATTATAGTAGAAAATTGAGGTACAATCATAAAATATTTCTCAATTATCTATTAACAAAACCGATGAATGACTTAGAACCGACGGTAGAAGAACTCAATGATTTGCTAGAACATCATCATCATGAACATTCTAGTCATCCCCATATTCATAGTGCAGAATCTTTACGAAAAATAGTCAATCGTCTATCACGCTTAGAGGGACATATTCGAGGTGTCAAAACAATGGTACAAGAAAATCGTCCCTGTCCTGATGTCTTAGTGCAAATTGCAGCTATTCGAGGGGCTTTAGATCGGGTAGCTAGAATTATTTTAGATGAACATTTGAGTGAATGTGTTGTCCGGGCTGCTAAAGAAGGGAATATTGATGTTGAAATTGAAGCCTTAAAAGCAGCATTAGATCGATTTTTACCCTAGATAATTGGACTTAATTTAATCATGCAGAACAAAATAATTTTTGGGTTAATTTGGTTGGGATTTATCCTATATGCGTTTATTTTTGCACCCCCTGATCAACCCGATACACTAACTTTAATTCAAAACCTCTCAACTGGGAACTGGACAGGAATTAATCCTTTAATTATTGCCCTATTTAATATTATGGGAATTTGGCCGTTAATTTATAGCTGTATTCTTTTTATTGACGGACATGGACAAAAAACTCCGGCTTGGTTGTTGGCAACGTTATCTTTTGGCGTCGGTGCTTTTGCGATTTTACCTTACCTAGCTTTGCGTCAACCTAACCCTCAATTCTCAGGAAAAAAATCATGGTTTATAAAAATATTAGATTCTCGAATTACGGGACTATTATTAACATTAGGAACAATTATACTGGTTATTTATGGTTTAACCCAAGGCAATTGGGAAGATTTTATTCAACAGTGGCAAACCAGTCGTTTTATTCATGTTATGAGTCTTGATTTTTTATTATTAAGTATTTTGTTTCCGGTTTTATTAACAGATGATCGGGCTAGACGAGGCATGAAAAAATCTGCAATAATTGAGTTAATTAGCTTAATTCCTTTATTTGGAGCACTATTTTATTTAACTACGAGAGTGCCTTTAAATGATCAAACCGAGTGATAAGAATTATTTTGGTTCCGGTGTTGCCTGTTGCGGTGTTCCCTATTCCCTTCTTTAAATGATCAAACTGAGTGATAAGAATTATTTTGCTGATCCCAAAATTCTTACAACATCATCTATAATATACTTCCAATATTCTCAACTGAGTTTATTTTCTATTTCGGTGTTTCCGGCAAAACCATGAACAAGCGTCTAGCATCTTGGAATTCCTATTTTCCTCTAATCTTAACTAGCCTCCTGATGAGTGCTTGTGGAAGTGAACCCCAGGCGGCGGCACCTCCACCCGTATCCGTGAATTTGGCTGTGGTGGGAATGAGTAATGTTAGAAACACTAGCGAATTTAATGCTAGGGTGGAAGGGATTCAAAATGCGTTGATTCAACCTCGTGTTAGTGGCGTGGTGAAACAGGTTTTTGTCCGTTTGGGCGATCGCATTTCTCAAAATACCCCCTTAATTGCAATTGACGGGCGACAACAACAGGCAAATTATGAAGGTCAATTAGCCACCGTTGAGTCCAGAATCGCACAATTAAATAGTGCTAGGGCCAATCTTGATGCTCAAAGATCAGAATTGCAGCGAATACAAGCCCAACTTACTTATCAATCCCAAGAAGCTGATTTACAAGATGCTCAACAAAGCCTAGCCGCAGAAAAGAATGAGAAAGAGCGATTACAGTATGAATTAGAATATACCTCCGTTGCCGATGAGTTAAAAACGGCTCAAGAGAATGTCCAGGTGGGCATTAAAGAACGGGAGCGCCGACGGGCAATTATGGACGAGCGGAAAAAAGCCTATGATCGGTATCAACAACTGTATGAACAAGGAGTAGTTTCCTCAGAAATCTACGATCAAAAATTAAGAGACTATCAAGCATCCCAAGCGGATTTTGCGGCTCAAGAACGGGAGATTATGTCCCTACAGGCGCGAGTGAGAACCGCCCAACAAAACCTAGACCGTCAAATTTCTACTTTAAATACCCAAATAGAAACCCAACAAAGACGGGTGGATGCTTCTCAAGCAAAGGTTGAAAGTGCCTCGCAAGGTTATAATCGTCAAGTCTCCACCTTACAAGCTCAAATTGCTAGTCAGGAAAAGGTGATTGTGGCTGCTGTATCGGATATACAAAGACTACAGCGCGATATTGACCAAGCTCGGTCAACGGCAACAGCCGGACAAATAGAGTTAGGATATTATCAAGTCGATTCCCCGATTGATGGGATGGTGGGGGAGGTGTTGGTAAAGGTTGGGGATTTGGTCAGTAATCAAACCACGATTACGACGATTCGACAAAATGATTTATTAGAGGTTCAAATCAATATCCCCATTGAACGTCTATCTCAAATCAGAGCCGGAACTCTGGTAGAACTCAGGAGTCAGGAGACGGGAGAGTTAATCGGAAATTCCCAGGTGTCCTATATTGCCCCTAGTGCGGGTACGGGAACCCAAACAATTTTAGTTAAGGCGATTTACAATAACCGTGATAATAGACTGCGGACGGATCAAATTGTCCGAGCTAAGATCATCTGGGAACAACAATCGGGAATCACAGTTCCAGTCACCTCTATTAGTCGGATTGGAGATCAAAGTTTTGTCTTTGTCGCCCAAGAACAAACTCATGAGGGAAAAACTCAATTAATCGCTAAACAAAAACCCTTACAATTGGGCAGTATTCAAGGACAAAACTTTGAAGTCCTATCGGGTTTGAAAGCTGGAGAAAGGGTGGTGACAGATGGCGTGGTCAAGTTACGAGATGGGACACCAATCATGGATAAAAAACAGCAACCCACGACCGACGCCCCAACTTCCGCGCCTAGGGTTAGTCCCTCTCCTAAATCTTAATAGAGCAGGGGAGGCAGGGGGAGCGGGG
>DMPJ01000351.1:12941-13121 GCA_003456035.1 Planktothrix sp. UBA8402 | reverse complement strand
TAGAGCTAATTTGAAAAAAGCCAATTTAAGAGAAGCCTATTTATGGAAAGCTAACTTAGAAAATGCCGATTTGAATGATGCAAATTTAGAGTTAGCAGATTTACGCGGGGCGACCTTAGCCGGGGCAGATTTACGCGATAGTCAACTAGCAAGTGCAAATTTAGGATATGCTAATTTAAC
>DMPJ01000351.1:12736-12877 GCA_003456035.1 Planktothrix sp. UBA8402 | reverse complement strand
AATTTAGAATCGGCTAATTTAAAATCAGCTAATTTATTAACTGCTAATTTATCATCTGCTAATCTTAAACAAGCCCAATTAGAGAGTGCTAATCTGAATGGGGCTGATTTAGAAAATGCTAATTTAGAAAAAGCTAATTTA
>DMPJ01000351.1:0-12663 GCA_003456035.1 Planktothrix sp. UBA8402 | reverse complement strand
TTAGAAAAAGCTAATTTAGAAAAAGCTAATTTAGAAAAAGCCAAGTTAGGTTATGCTAAACTGAATCAAGCTAACTTGAATCAAGCTCAATTAATTGATGCCGTATTAGAAGGAGCCAGTTTAGAAGATACGGATTTGCAAAAAGCTAATTTAAAAGGAGCAAAATTAGAACGAGCTAATTTATTAGGGGCTTATTTAGAACGAGCTAATTTACAAGAAGCCAATTTAGCCGGGGCAGATTTACGAGGAGCAAATTTAAGTAAAGCTAACCTCAAAAATGCCTATTTACAAGGGGCAAATTTACGCGGTGCTAACTTGAGAGGAGCAGATATAGAGGGAGCCAATTTACGAGATACGCAGTTAAAAGGGGCAACAATGCCGAATGGAAAGATTTATCTTGACAAAGAAGAATAGTAGTGAAAAAATATTAGTTAAATTAGGAGGAAGTAGCTTGTAAACCTATTAAGGAAATCACAAACAAACTCAGGAAAAATAACCGCCCAAAACTAACAGGGTCTTTAAAAAAAACAATTCCCACAATTATAGTTCCCAATGCTCCAATACCCGTCCAAACCGCATAAGCAGTGCCGATAGGAATAGTTTGCATAGCTTTGCTTAAGAACCAAAAACTTAACGCCCCAAAGCCAATAAATGCCAAAATTGCCGGGAGTTTTGTTAGTCCTTCTGAGAGTTTCAGAAAACTGGAAAATCCTAATTCAAATAACCCCGCTAAAATCAAATAAATCCAATCCATTTTAGACAAAATTTGCCAAGAGTCATTGTTGTGCTTGGGCACTCTTTATTAGGGGTGCTTATCCCAACAACAAATCGGTTTTTTTCTATTTTACCATAAGCGTAGAATTCTTTCCTAAAATCTGTTGTTCCAAAAACTGATACCATTCCTTCATTCCCACACCTGTTTTAGCAGAAACTTCAAAAATTTGAGCTTGGGGAACAATTTTTTTAATATTATTTAAGGCTAATTCTCGGTCAAAACCAACGACTTCCGCAATATCACTTTTATTAATAATCACCACATCAGCCGTTTTAAATAATGTTGGATATTTTAACGGTTTGTCCTCTCCTTCGGTGACAGAAAGTAAAGCAATTCGTTGATTTTCCCCTAAATCATAGGCCGCCGGACAGACTAAATTCCCGACATTTTCAATAATTAATAATTTTACCTGATCTAAGTTAATTTCGGCAAGGGCTTTCGCTACCATATCCGCTTCCAAATGGCAAACATTTCCGGTAGTAATTTGAACCACTTGCGCCCCCGACCGTCTGAGTCTTTGAGCATCATTATCGGTGGCTAAATCTCCAACAATTACAGCCCCAGGAAGACGAGAATTAATATCGGTTAAGGTACGTTCAATAAAGGCTGTTTTTCCCGAACCAGGAGAGGATAATACGTTTAAAACAAATAGTCCTTTTGCCCAAAAAAAGCCTCGATTTCGTTCGGCTAATCGTTCATTTTTAGATAAAATAGCTTCGTGAATTGTTAAGGTTTGATGGGTATGTTCATGATCAGAATGGTCATGGTCATGGTCGTGGGTGTGAGGATGGTCATGATGGTCATGACTATGGATTTCTACTTTTCCAGGGGTAACAGCACAACCGCAATTTGTACACATAATTAAGAAACCTCTAAAGATGTTAATTCTAACTCTTTTCCCTGAAGAATATCAAGGCTATATTCATGACAATGGGGGCATTCATAAATATAATCATCCGGTTGAAATTCAACCTGACAATTATGACAATAACAGCGAACTGGAATAGAATCTATTTCAAAAATAGCGGTTTCTGCCATTGTTCCTTTCGCCACTACATCAAAGGCAAATTCTAACGCTTCTGGAATGACTCCTGATAATTCCCCTACTTTCATTTTAACCCAATGAATTCGAGTTGCCCCTTGTTTTTTAGCATGATTTAAGGCAATCTCTAGGGTTTGTTCCATAATACTAACTTCGTGCATAATTTGTAGTAACCCCTTTAGGGGTTTGATTGAGTCCTAAAGGACTCACTACGATTTTGTAGTAACCCCTTTAGGGGTTTCTTTTTAGGGGTTTGATTGAGTCCTGAAGGACTCACTACGGTTAATTATAATTTATTTTGGGTTTTATTAACAATATTTTTAATAATTTTTAATGCCTCTTGAATGCCATTTAGAGCTTTTTGAGATAGGGTTTCACCGAGTTCAAAATTGTCGCCAGGAATAGCAATTAACCAAGATTGGGGTTGTTTTTGATAGAGAAATTTGGTTAATGATAAAAGCGATCGCGGATTTAAAGAATGTCCCCAATTAAATAAATTTGAGGGTAACGCTTCCAAGGAAGTAATATTAACAGTTTCTCCTTCTAAAGCAGCATCGACAAAAATAACGGTATCTACTTCAGCCATTTCTGCGGCAACTTCGGGGGTGAGTTGATGTAGAGAAAGCGATCGCAAATTGGTTAAATTCCACTGTTCAATTTCAGTAATCACCGCTTGACCAATGCCATCATCTCCTCGAATTGAATTACCATATCCTACAATTAAGATCATATTATTTTGGATTTTCTATTAACAATATTCTATCACAACTTCCTTTTGTTGACTACGAAGTAACTGAACTAAATCTTCAATTAAACTGCGACGAATGGAAATATTTTTAGGTAATAAAGGGTTTTGATAAAACTCATTAATTTGTTGACCGACTAAAAAATAAATCGAATCTCCTTCGATAATTTCCCGCGCCAATTNNATTGCCCCGTTATTATCAGAAGCCAAACGAGCAATATCTCCCTTACATTTTCTCAATATTTCCGTAGCTTTAGAGATAGTTAAAATTCCTTCAGTAACTAAATCCACTTCTTTTAATTTACCAATAGGCGGTAAATCTTTTCGCATCGTAGCAATATCCATTTCAATGGTTTCTCCCATATAATTTGCCACTAAATTTCCTGTTGTTCCTCCACAAATAACCTTTCGACCAGGGAAATTTAATAACCTACGCGCATACAATTCATCCTGAGTAATATCCAAAGGCGGGCCAGTAAAAATCATTACCGGGTTGGGTTTTCTAACATAAACCCCCACAAATGTGGCATCATCGCCAATTTTTTCCCGATATAAAGAACGGGTTTCTGATAGGACTTGTTCAATAATTGTTCGAGAATTAGTCGCTTGACTAATAAAAATCCGCTCCATATATTTAGCAATATTATCCCAACCCCAGCCAAAATTCATCGTATCCCCTAACCCAGCGTAAAGGATACCATCACTAATAGCCCCAATAAAATCTCCCCGTTCTAATATTCCTTCTGAAGATTGAATTTTTTTACCTAAAATCTGATCAATTTTTGTTTCTAATTTAACAATTCGACCTTTTTTAAAATAAAGAATCGGAGGATTATCAAAATTAATCACCGTGAATTCATTGGTTAAATGATTAATTGAAATAATCGTAAAGGTGGCATAGGCAATTTTTCTGACCTGACAGATAGGTAAGGTTCCAATTACGGTTTTAATCACTTCCTCTAGGGGAACATCTGCATTTAACATGGTGATTAAAATTTCAGTGGTGAGAGTAGCTAAAATACTGGCTTTTACCCCACTTCCTAACCCATCCGATAAAACAATTGTGCTTTTATTTTCGGTTTTTTTAAATTTAACTTGATCACCACAAAGTTCTTCGCCTTTTTTATTAAGACTCAGATGACAAATATCAAAAAAGTTATCTTGATTCATATTAATTGAGTTAAAACTTCAAAATTTTTATAAAAATCACTGCATTTACCTCCTGGACAAGAGTAGGTTTGAATATTAAACTGAATTTTCACTAAATATAAGATTAGTCACTTCTTTTGAATAGCCTTGACGGTGTAATTGTTGTCCTAGATCCTGAGCAGTTTCAGGATCAGTAGGACTATTTTTATGGATTTCCTGATAGCGAGACAGAGGATCTAAATTAACTCCCTTTTTTCTTTGAAATCACACGACCCATTGCTTCATAAGCCAAATCAAAATCCGGTTTGAGATTAATAGCTTTTTGCAAATAAGTTAGTGCATCTTGATAGTTTTCCTTCTGTTCTAAGGCTTCTCCCCAATGTAAATGAATATCTGGCGACTCAGAGAAAATTTCACAAGCCCGGCGATAACAGCTAATGGCATCATCCCACTTCTGAACCATAGCGAAGCTATGACCAAACAAGTGGTAATTAATCGGGGAATGGGGATTGAGAATACAAGCTTGACGAAACGCAGCCAGGGCATCTTCAATTAAACCCTGTTGTCTCAAAGTTTGGCCTAAATTTAGATAATCCTCTGCGGATGTGGGTGGAAAGTTGCTATGGGTTTTAACAGCTTGCTCAAACTGACTTTGTTTTTGTTCAGCCCGTTGTAACTTATCCTCAACCGTTAGGGGATTTTCTGGATCTAGTTCCAGAGCTTGCTGATAAGCTGTGATCCCATCTTGCCACTGATATATTTGGCTATAGGAATCACCTAAGCCAATATAAATCTCGGTGAGTTTGGCATCTAAAGCCTTAGCTTGCTGAAAGATGGCGATCGCTTCTTCCCCTCGATGCAACTCCGTTAAAACTTGTCCTACTTGATTATAAATAGCTACGGATGGAGCAAGTTCTGTCAGGTGACGGTACACATCTAGGGCTTCTTCCCATTCTCCCAGTTCGACTAACCCTTGTCCTAACTGTTCCCAGACCTCAACTAAGTGATCGTCCAGTTGGCAAACTTGACGCAGATAAATTATAGCCTCTTGCCACTGCTGTTGATCAGCTAAAAGGTTTCCTAATTCCTGCAAGAGTTCAACCGATTCGGGGTTAAATTTACAAGCTCGACGGTATAATTTGATCACTTCTTGCCCGTCTTTACGTTTTTCTAAGATAGTCCTTAACTGCTGATAAGCTTCTATAAGATTGGGATCAAGTTGACAAGCTCGGCGGTAACTAGAAATCCCATCTTCCTCCTGATCCAATCTTGCCTGGATCTGCCCCAACTTAAAATAGCCTTCGGGCCAATAAGGATTGATTTCCAATCCTTGACGGTAAGATATCAAGGCTTGTGGAAAATTTTCTTGTTGGAAAAAAGCATCTCCTAATAGGCTATAGGCTTCAAAGGAGTTGGGTTTTAACTGCAAAGACTGTTGTAAGCTGGAAATCGCTTCTGGAAAATTTCCCAATTCTGTTAAAGCTCTAGCCAAGTTATTGTAAAATTCGTAAAATGGATCAAGGGCAATAGCTTGGCTAAAACAAGCCACGGCTTCATTCAGAACCCCTTGTTGAAATAAAACCGTCCCCAATTTGTCATAAAACCAAGCTGAATTGGGGTTAAGTTGAATCGCTTTGCGGTAAGCAATGATTGCGGGTTCAAAATCTCCCTCTTGGGTTAGGGCTTCTCCTAAATTGTGGTAGCCCCAAGCTGAGTTAGGTTGTTCCTCCAGAAATTGATTGTAGCTGAGAATGGCTTCATTGAACTGACCTTGGCGAAGAAGTTTGTTAGCTGCGTTCAAGTTACTAATAGTCATGGAGGGATAATCTATTGTTCTAAGATTTACAATTAATCGTTAATTGTAAATGAAAATGAACCCCTCGTCTGGTGATTCGACTGAGGTGATTGATATTATAACTTAAAATAATTCTGTCAAGTCTACAAGAAAAACAGCGTAAACATGAATAATTCGGCTCTAATTGTTACAGGAACACAGCGTTGTGGCTTGTCTTTAACAACTGCTACTCTAAATAGTGCTGGGGCAAAAATAGAACCCTCAATTTTTTCGGCTGGAACAATTTCAAATTCTTGGGATAGTGAAGGTATAAACTTTACTAGCTTCCAGACTGAGGTATTGCGATCCCAAGGAGTAAATCCCGACGGTTGGTTATTACAAGGGCCAATCAATGTGGATCAAAGCTTGGTCGCCAAAGCCCATAAACTCATTCAAGTTAAGGCTTTGAATTCTGCTTGGGGATGGCAAGATTCTCGGACAACATTATTGTTAAAGTTTTGGGCTGAACAAATTCCCCAAGCTAAATTTATTCTTATCTATCGCGCTCCTTGGGAAGTTTTAGATTCTCTCTATCGACATCAAAATTTGGCTTTTCAACATCAACCTGAATTAGCCCTTCAGTATTGGCTTGATTATAATCAAAAAATTCTACAATTCTATAATGAACATCAAAATAGATGTATTTTAGGGAATATTCAAACAATTTTTCAGTATCTCCAATCTTATATTGATCTCTTGAATCAACAGTTTGACCTTGGTTTAAGTAGCCCTGATTTTAGTATTTATAACCCGGCTTTACTCAATCATCAAACTTCTTTAGATGGCTATAGAATTCGTTTAATTGATGATTATTTCTCAGAAGTTATTCAACTTTATCAAGAACTAGAAAGTCGCAGTTGGCATCCCGAACATCAACCAGATTTTTCTTGGAAACAGTTGATGGCTTCCTCTAACTATCCAGTACAAGCCTTGAAAGATTGGCTAAACTTACGTCAGTTAGAAACAGAAAATCAAACTTTGCAAGCTGAATCAAAAGAGGAGTTATTAGAACCATTAAAATCTCAATTACAGGAAACAGAAACTGTTTTAGAACAATATCAAGAACAATTGCAAAAAACTGAGTCAGTCTTAGAAACCTCTCAAAAACAATATCGCGATCAATTGAACCAGACTAATTCGGAGTTAGAGAAAACTAAGACACAACTTTATCAAGCTCAATGGGAAGCCCAGCGTTATCAGTTTCAGTGTCATGAGTTAGAAGAAACTAAGGTTAAACTTCAGAAAATTCAGTGGGATGTGCAGCGATATCAATCTCAGTTACATCAAACTCAAGAAGAATTAGAATATTATGAACTTCATCGCCAAGAATGGGAAGATGCTCAATCTCAACTTGATCAAGTTGAGGTAAGATTAAGTCAATTAACAACTCAATTACAACAAACTCAAAAACGAGAAGAACGCTTTCAAATTCAACTGCATCAAAGTTTAGCAGAATTAGAGCAAACTCAAACTCAACTCCAACAGGATCAAGATAAATTACAAGAAACAAGCAATCAAGTTAAACAGTTAAAACGAGATTTAAAACGGTCTACTTCTCAACTGTATCAAGTACAAAGCGAGTTTGATCTATCCCATTCTCAATTACAACAATCTGAGTCTCAACGGTCACAAAATCAAACTGAATTAACAGAAATTCAGTCTCAATTCGATGAAACCAAGCGAGATTTGAGACAAAAACAAGCCCAAGTCAACCAACTGCAAACGGAATTAAAACGATCGCAGTCTCAAATGTATCAACTTCAAATTGAATTAGCCCAATCTCAATTGCAAATCGAGCAAATTCAAGAACGGCAACGACTGGAGCAAACCCTTAGTGATGATCCTCAAAAACACAATGAGATGGACTATAACCTCTTAATTTGGGATGCGTGGAATGCCTATCGTAATGGTAAATTGCCTCAAATGAAAACCCACCTACAAAAAGCCTTGAAATTAACTACAGCTTCCCCCAGCGAAATAATTTTAACCTGGTTAGAAAGTTTCTCTAAATTGTCCTTAGCCCAAGGAATGGAACTAGATTCTCACAGTTTGACTAATTCTGATCAGTGGACACAGTTAGTCCGACAGATGACAGTAAAAAAAGGTGTTACCCTGACCGAAAAATCAAAGACGCAAGACGCAAGCAAGCAATCAAGCAATCAATCAAGCAATCAAGTGGCGGTTGAAACCGCAGCTACACAAACAAAACCCGCCGACGCGGGTTGAAAATTCGGATGCTGTGGACATTATTTGTCCGCGCCGGCGGACATTGTTTGTGTAGCAGCGATTTCAATCGCCGAGATTTCTGTGGACATTATTATTTGTCCGCGCCGGCGGACATTGTTTGTGTAGCAGCGATTTCAATCGCCGGGATTTCTGTGGACATTGTTTGTATAGCAGCGATTTCAATCGCCGAGATTTCTTTCAGTCCCCAACCCTAGGCCCGAACTTTTTTGTTAGAAAAGCTCCCAAATGTAGTAAACTCTGGCTGACACCCAAAGAACATTTTGCACTTGTAACCTCAGATGCCCCACCATCTGTACCATCTATTAGCTTTTATCATTTCGGCTCTAGTTGTTCTCTGGAGTACCCCAATTGTTAAGAAAATCGCCATCCATTCAGGACGGGTTGATTTGCCCAATGATCGCAAAGTTCATCAACAACCGATGGTGCGCTTAGGTGGCGTTTCCATCTTTGCTGGCACCTTAATTGCCCTGTTATTGGTTTGGGGGTCAGGTGGCTTTATTGATGCCACTGGTCAGCCCCTAAGTCCCCAGGATGAATATGAAATTTGGGGCGTGACCCTTGGGGGTATTGCCTTTTTTCTGATTGGTCTAGCGGATGACCTGTTTAGCCTATCCCCCGTGACTCGCCTCCTGTTGCAAACCGGGGTAGCCAGTCTGGCTTGGTGGGTAGGTGTCCGCATTGACTTTTTAACTATCCCTAACTTGGGTTTAGTTCATATTGGATGGTTGAGTTTACCCATTACGATTGTTTGGTTAGTGGGAATGACCAATGCCATTAACTGGATTGATGGTTTAGACGGACTGGCGGCGGGCGTGTGTGGTATTGCCGCCGTCGTGATGTTGATTGTAAGTTTATTTATGAATCAACCCGCCGCCGCTTTAATTGCAGCAGCTTTAGCCGGAAGTTCCCTAGGATTTTTAAGGTATAACTTTAATCCGGCTCAGATTTTTATGGGGGATGGCGGGGCATATTTTATGGGATTTACCCTCGCCGGGGTGGGGGTGATTGGTTTAGTTAAAACAACGGTTATTACCTCTGTTATTCTTCCCTATTTAATTCTAGCGGTTCCGATTTTAGATATGTCGGTGGTGATTTTGGATCGAATTCGTCATGGGAAATCCCCTTTTATTGCGGATAAACGTCACCTGCATCATCGACTATTAGACGCGGGTTTATCTCAACGAAGAACAGTATTATTTATCTATTCTCTAACTCTTTGGGTGGGAAGTTTAGCCCTAGCGTTTTCAGGAATACCCAGTGGTTTAGCATATCTTTTAGGTGCAACCGGATTATTAGGATATACCAGTTGGCAAGCCTTAAAACGAGCCCGATTATAATAACTGTGTAGTAACCCCTTCAGGGGTTTCTTAATTGTTTACTTCAAAAAGACAAAACCGTTGATTGAACTTCTTGCCAATGTAAACGATAAAGTTGTAGGGGTTCAGTTTTACCTTTAACCAAAACCGGAGGTATTTTTTCTAAGGGAAGACTCCGATCTTTTAACTGATCAAAAGTAGATTGAGAAATCAAAATTTCATTTTTTTGAGCCGCAGAACAAATCCGACTAGCTACATTCATTGTATCACCAATATGGGTATATTGAATCATTTTAGAAGAACCAATATTTCCCGCCGCTACCTGTCCGGTATTCAGTCCAATATGAATATAAATTGGTTCTCCATAACGCTGTTTCCATTGTTGATTCATTCTATCTACAGTCCACTGCATTTCAATCGCGGCGCGCACCGCTCTATCTACATCATCATGGCGGGAATAGGGAGATCCCCAAACCGCAACTAAAGCATCCCCAATGTATTTTTCTAAAGTGCCTTCAAAGGGAAAAACAATTTCCTCCACCATCTGTTTGAAATATTCATTTAACATAGAAATAACTTGACGAGGCTGCATTCGAGAAGACATTTCTGTAAATCTAGTAATATCAGAAAATAGGGCGGTAACTTCACTTTCTACAATCCCTAATTTTCCTTCTTCTCGGAGTTTTCGACTCACCGCCGGAGGGAAAAATCGTTCTAATTTATTTCTAATTACGGCTTCTTCCTGCATTCTTTTATAGAGTTCGGCATTATCAATGGCGATCGCAGCTTGATTCGCTAAAGCGGCTAAAAATTCTACATCTTCGGGAGAATAAATATCAGATAAAGATAAATTATCCACATACAAAACCCCAATCACACTATCTCGTAACTTCAACGGCGCACACATTGAGGCATGAATAGCTTGACATAGAATAGACTCAGAACCTTCAAATCGTTCATCGGCTTGAGCATCGGCTGTTAACAGGGCATTTCCCGTTTTTCTGACGGTATCAGTAATTTTTTTACTGTAAAAATGTTCATCAGCGAGGGGTTCTTCCCGAAATTTAACGGCTTTATTTTCTAAGTTATTGGTTTTAGGATTAACTAATAAAATCGCCGCCCGATCCAGATTCATTATTTGAAATAATAGATCTAAAATTTTATCTAGTAATTTTTTCAATTCATTAGGAGAAGATAACTCTTTGCTAACTTCTAATAAAATTTTTAACTTATCAACAATTCTTAAATGAGCATCCTGTTGTCTAATATTTAAAACTGAATTTCTAGCTTGAGAAGTTCCTAATAAATCTTGNNAATAACTGTATAACTTGTATCCGTAGAAAATTCTTGAATTACCGAGGTTTGAGAATTTTCAGCCTCCGTTTTTAAAGACGGTGTGAGGGAAATATTCACAAATTTAAACACCACACGACCACAACGAATTAAATCGCCAGATTTGAGGTTAGCGTGTTCAATCATTACCTCATTAACAAAGGTATGATTACTACTCTGCATATCAGTAATCGTGTTTTTTCCCTCGCTAACATCAATGCAGGCGTGATGACGAGAAAGACTCACATCCGCTAAACAAATAGTGCTATCCCGTCCCCGTCCAATGGTATTCGCACCGAACTTTAGATTAAAGGTCATGGCACTGGTTGTATCGGGACTACAAATTAAATATGGCACTTTCCTCTTATCAGTAATTAGTGATCAGTAATCAGTTATCAGTGGTTAGACGTGCTTAGGGCAAAAGCGATGTCGGTATTGCTCCAAGCGCGTCTGTATCAGTGATTTATAACGTTTCCATTCCTGCTATGTTTACAATGTAACCTCAATTAACCAATTTATCTATTTTAGGGCGTCGTAGCACTGAATTGGGCTGGGGTAACAACCCAAAACTCCATTAGATAGTATGGTAAAGTAATTTGTAATTCGTAATTCGTAATTACCTATTCAATTTTGCCATGTATTTAAAATTATTACATCTACGACAGTTTCGCAATTATGCCGATCAAAAAGTTATATTTGAAGCTCCAAAAACAATTTTATTAGGGAATAATGCTCAAGGAAAATCTAATTTATTAGAAGCTGTTGAGTTACTTTCTACCCTCAAAAGTCATCGGGTGAGTCGAGATCGGGATTTGATTTTTGATCCTCAACCTACCGCACAAATTACAGCTACTTTAAAACGGGATTTAGGAACATTAGATTTAGGGATTACTCTCCGTTCCCAAGGGGGGAGAACTGTTTGTTTAAATGGGGAATCCTTGCGCCGACATTTAGATTTTTTGAGTATATTAAATGTAGTGCAGTTTTCTAGTTTGGATTTAGAATTAGTTCGAGGTAGTCCCGAATATCGGCGCAATTGGTTAGATCGTTTATTAGTGCAGTTAGAACCAATTTATGCTTATATTTTACAACAATATAATCAAGTTTTACGCCAACGAAATGCTCTATTAAAACAAATTAAACAAAATCCAGAAACATCAGAAATTCACCATAAGCAAGGGGAATTAGAACTATGGGATGTTCAATTAGCTGTGGCGGGAACTAGGGTTATCCGCCGTCGCGATCGCGTTTTAGAACGTTTAGTCCCTCTGGCTAAAGTTTGGCATAAATCTATTAGTGGAAATACGGAATTATTGGATATTACCTATCAGCCTAATGTTAATTTAGAGTTACCCAATCAAAGTTTATCAATAACTCCACCAGAAAAAATTCAACAGGCTTTTTTTGATAAAATTAGAACTAGGGCGATCGCTGAAACAAAACAAGGAATTTCCTTAGTGGGGCCCCATCGAGATGATGTGATTTTTAGTATTAATCAAACTCCGGCTAGAAGTTATGGCTCATCTGGTCAACAACGCACTTTAGTTTTAGCTCTAAAATTAGCGGAATTACAACTAATTGAAGAAGTGGTTAGGGAACCGCCTTTACTACTTTTAGATGATGTTTTAGCAGAATTAGATCTAAACCGACAAAATCAACTTTTAGATGCGATTCAAGACCGATTTCAAACTTTAATTACAACTACTCATTTAGGTGCTTTTGATGCTCAATGGTTAAAACATACTCAAATTTTAAGAGTTCAAGCTGGGGAGATTACTCCGTTTATATATTAGGGAATTACGAATTACGAATTGGGAATATTAATCTGTGGTGAAGTCGGCAATTGGTATTTTGTAGTGCCAGCGTCCTCGCTGGCTGGCGATTAACAATTATTGCCAGAATTCTATTTTTTTTTACCTGATTCGGCTTGTTTAATTGATTCTAATAAGTGTTCTGCATTGGCAGGATTTGATAATAAATATAGTGTTTCTTGCCAAGAGTTAAATTCATCTAAAGACATTAAAACAGCTTGTTTACCTTGATCATTACATAAGATAGTCGGCTCCGCATCAAGGATCACTATATCAATGATTTCATCTAATTTTTGTTTGGCTTGGTTACTTGTAATTGCTTTCATTTTTTAGCCGTTAGACTGCTATTTTCCTTAAAGATAACATATATTGAGATGTTCAGGTGTTGATATTTTGATATTTTGATATTTTG
>DMPJ01000008.1 GCA_003456035.1 Planktothrix sp. UBA8402 | reverse complement strand
GGGAATGGGGAATAGGCAATAGGGGAGAAAACTCTTATCCATAGCGAGATTGCCTATTCCCCATTGCCTGTCCTTAATTATCCATAGCGAGATTGCCTATTCCCTATTCCCTGTTAGTCGGTTTCTTTTAATTGTCTTTGTTGCTGTAATTCTGCGATAATTTGTTCAAAGTTTTCCTGATCAATTTGTTGAATATAGTTGATTTTGAATTCTTCTAAAAAGTCAATTAACAGGTTTTGAATTTTATCTAATCCTTGTTCTTTTTGCAATTCTTCTCCTAAAATTTTATTAAAGTTTTTAACCAATTGATTAGATAATTTTGTGCCCACGGGATCACTCATGGCTTTGGTCACGGTTTGATAGGCTTCCTGGGGCCCGACCGTGGCTAATTTAGAAAGTTCTGCAATAACTCTTTCTTGAATTTGTTCAGGAATCTGTTGTAACCCAGGAATAGTTTTAAACTGTTGAATAACGGGCGATTGTTGGATCACTTGTTCTATATTATAGCGCAATAATGCTTCAATGTCTATTTCTAACTTAGGAATAACTTGATAAATAATTATTTCAATTAAGTGATTGGCGATCGCTTCAATCTCATTAATATTATTAATGTCTAAATAAGGTTTATTTTGATTCAAAAAAAGTTGTTTAAAAATATCTCCTCTCCTAATTTCACCCTGAATCTGTTGAATCACTTCAATCACAACAAACTCGGTTAATTCCCTGGCAATTGCGGCAACAAATCCCCTGGTCATTTGGATTCTAATCGGTTCCAAACTAATAAAATTGACCTGATTCAAACGAATCGCTACAGGGATTATTCTTAATAATCGCCAAACAGGTAAAAACAAAAATACATCATACCACCGCCATAACATAGCATCAAACCAAGTTACCTTAGAATAACGACGGCTAATCAAATAAGTTCTGGCTAAAAATTCTAAAACGAAAATGATAGTAAAGGGTAAATCAACTTTCCAAAATGTCCGGGTAAATTGTCCATTTTCATCAATACTCCGATAATAGTTGCTGCCAATTAAAGGTCTAATATTCTTTTCAAACCATTCGATTTCTTGATCATATCCTTGTTGTCTAAGATAAGATTGAGACCAAAATATATTAAAAGATTCTTTGGCAGAATTATTGGGATTTTTGATCTGCTCTCGCATTCGATTTTTTATCCGTTCTAAAGTCCCACTTTTCTCCGCAATTGCAAAGGGATTTTCATTGATCATTTCCTCGCTTTGGGTGCGTAATTGTGCTAAAATTTTATTGGTTTGATCGGAATTTAAGCTAGTGTCAACTACCGTTGATTTTAACTGTTCAACTGTATCTAAATATTTTTCGGTATCTTGATGCGGTTCAATTCCTTTAATCGGATCATAAATTTGAGTCAAAGTGGGAATATACTGAAAATAATAATCTCGTAAATGGGTATAACTGAGATTAAATAAAACCAACCCATAGTTAACTGTAGCAACAATTGCCATCAACCTTTCAAACCGAGGAATATTTTGATTTGTTTTGACAAAAACAGAGTTTTTCACAATTAGCACCGATTATTAATAACGTTTTTAGGTATTATAGTTGATAATTACAAATTCCGAGTTATTAATTCGTAATTCGTAATTCGTTTAAGATTCAATACATCTCACCGATTAAATCTATGTCCAATATTTCGGAAACTCCCCAAATTAGTGTAATCATTCCAGCATACAACTGCGATCGCTATATTGAGCAAGCAGTCGAAAGTATTCTTAATCAAACTTATGCTGCTGACGAAATCATTATTATTGATGATGGTTCTCAAGACAATACTCGTCAAGTATTACAACCCTATTCTCAACATATTAGCTATGTTTATCAGGAAAATCAAGGGGTATCTGTGGCGCGAAATCATGGGTTAAATTTAGCGCGGGGGGAGTTGATTGTTTTTCTGGATGCGGATGATATCTTTCTTCCCAATAAATTAGCAAACCAACTCGCAGTTTTTCAAGCAAAACCGCAATTAGGACTGGTTCAAAGTGGATGGCGTCGCGTTAACCAACAGGGAGAAACTATCATGGATGCGACGCCTTGGGATTATGTTCCAGAATTGAATTTAGAAACTTGGTTACGTTGGAAACCTTTTGGAACTATGGGAACATTAATGTTTCGTCGAGAATGGTTATTAAAAGTAGAAGGATTTGAACCCGGGTTAGCTCATGCGGAGGATGTGGATTTAATTTTACGCATGGCATTATTAGGGTGTGAATCTGCATGGTTACATGAATCAACGGTTTGTTATCGTCAACATGATCGTAATACAATGCGGGATGGAATTTCTCAAGCGAAATCTATTAATTATGTTTTGGATAAGTTTTTTAATCTTCCCAATATTTCCATAGAAATTAGGTTAATTGAAAATTGGGTACGTTACAGTACCTTAGTTTGGAGTTCCTGGTATTTATATTATACTGGGTTTCCCGTTGAAATGGCAGAATATTTGCAAAAATCTTGGCAATATACGCCATTTTTATTTGTAGAAACCCTAATAAATTGGACAGAAAGTTTTGTCCATTATTCTAATAGTTTAGGACAATCTTTAGAGGTGAATCAACTTTGTAATTTACCCGAATGGCAAAATTTAACCGCTTGGGTTTTAGAACAAACTGTAGAACAACGTTCTCAATCTTTAGAAGGGGGAATTAAGTTTCTGTAATTCCCGCTAATTCTAATAGTTTTATCAACTCATCCAGATTAATTCGCATATCTAATCGTCCTGAAGGAGTTAAATTTTCGGCTGTTTTATCTTCAACTATTTCACCAATTAAATAGTAATGTTCTAATTGACAGATATTACTAATCACTCGATAATAAGGTGGGACATAATCTAGGTTGAATAATTCAACAATTTTGGTTCCGGGTGGACAAAAAACAATATTAGATAATCCCGCACCATGGGGCCCAATTATAACGGATGCGGTCGCCATTAATTCGACTTGTTCTGAAAAAGTTAGAGATTCTAAAACAACACACTCAAAGTTTAATGGTTTCAGATATTGGAATAATTCATCCTGGTTAATAACCTTCCGATAACTTGCCTTTTCCCTGCTAATATAAATCCTACGGTGAGGGGAAATATCTACTATATTTTGCGGAATGAATGCGGCTCTTAGAAAATCACAAATCCATTGGGATGCGACCACATTTTTGTACATAAAACTGGGGGAAGGAATAATTACTTTTCGCGCTTGAATATGAGGATAATTCGTACTAACGATAATTTTTGATGCTGGAATCCCTAACTTTTCCAAAGTTTTATTCTGATAGGAAGAAGAATTGGCATTAATTACAAAATAGTCAATATTATCTAAATCCACACCACTCTTTTGGATTAAATGAAAACCGGGTAAAACGTCATACATCCAATGAAAATAAGGTGCCCCCCAACGCACCGATAAAAAGGCAATAGTGCCATCAATTTTATGTACAGGTGGTAATTTATTAGAGGATAAAACCAATTCAGCACATCCTGTAGAAATATCGGTCAATAATTGGTTCTGTGCAGTCATAACTGCACTTGTAGCCGCATCTCCCCAGACTCTACCATTGTCTAACTTTACCACAAACGCATTTCGAATGTCGGCTCCACCAAAAATCATCCCTGGATGATCTTGAGAAATTGTTCGGGAGGGTTTCAGAGAGATTTGACTAGCGGGATAAACTGGAATATAGGTAACATTAGAACTACAGTTTGACGTGATCAATTGTTCAGGATTAATCAAACAATATTGTTCTAAAATTGACGGGGGCAAATCTTGTGCAATATAACAACTTATAGCTTCTTGAGTTTTTCCTTGAGCCTGTAGAATTTTAGCTATATTTCCATAGGCTGCAATTAAATCCGGCTTCATTTGCAAAGCGTCTATCAAGTAGGACATTGCTAGATCTAATTCTTGTTTTTTTAACCAAGTTTCTCCTAACGCGCCATAATATTCAGCCATTTTAGGATTAATATTAATAGCATTTTTATAGGATGCGATCGCTTCATCCCACTGACCTTGCAATTTGTATAAATTGCCTAAATTGTAGTGTAAAATATGAGCTTCGGAATCAACTTTAAGACAGTTCTGATAAGCTGAAATAGCTGTTTCAATTTCCTCCTGTTCAATTAAGATTTCTGCTAATTGATCTAACAACCAGAGATTATTAGGATTAAGTTCAACGGCTTTGCCATAAGCATCTATCGCCTGATTCCATTGTTTTTGATCTGCGAAAATTTTTCCGATTGGGGGATATAACCAATCAACATTAGGTTCCAGTTCAATCGCTTGTTGATAGGCGGCTAAAGCCTGATCAAATTGCTGCGTTTCAAATAAGGCATTTCCCAGGGCAAAATGCAACCAAAATCCATCAGAATTTATCTCAATTGCTTGACGATACCAATCAATGGCTGCTTCTAGTTTACCTGTTTTATAACAAATTTCTCCCTGTTTAAAACAAGAACCAAAAAATTTAGGATTTAGAGCAATTCCTTGGTCATAAGCGACGGCGGCTTCTGGCCATCTTTCTTGTTCAAATAACGCATTTCCTAGTTGGTGATATGTCCAAGAAAAATCCGGGCTGAGTTCAATCGCTTTTTGGTAATTAG
>DMPJ01000429.1:19052-19796 GCA_003456035.1 Planktothrix sp. UBA8402 | reverse complement strand
TAAAGAGACGAGGATTCTTAATTCTGAGTTGATTCTCTAGCTGTTTTAAGAGTTTTCGCCGCTCTTTGTCCAATGTTTTACGCCTAAATGTGTGTCCTAACCGTTTCACAATGGCGAAGGAGTTTAACCTTGACATTTACATTCTAGCAGCAAGCCTAACTAGAAGTTAGGGGTTTAAAACCCAATTTCTTGATAATATCACGAACGCTGACCACAATTAATCCCACACTGACTATAGGCTTTGGTTGATTTGACATTCGGTGGCGGCACTTCCTAGACGCTCTAGGACTTGCTCGGCTGTAATTAAACGGGTAAGAACAACCTGACCAATGGTTTTAGAGGAATCGGTTATTATGCTGATGTCCGGTTTGACTTCTAACATCAAGACGGAATCTTCAACCCGATACAGCCACATCTTTTCCTGTTGATTTTGACCCCAAAGACACAGATCCATTTTTTGAATTTCTGGTGGACGCCGACGCAGAGCTTGATCCCACAGACCCCCCACTCCCCAGACTCGTCCAATTGTCCATCCATCGGTTAAAAAAAAGTATTTCACAGACTTCCTTAAACGAACTAACTTTGGTTCTGAATTTTTTACAATACCGCGAAAAGATCTATCGTTCTCAATTCAGGGGTAGAATTTTTCTAGGTAGGTATCTTAGATCGGTAGACACCGAATCAATCAAACAGTTTGTCTGTTTTGACGTTTTTAGTTTGAGGCTAATATTTTTTCTCCTAAAT
>DMPJ01000429.1:0-19016 GCA_003456035.1 Planktothrix sp. UBA8402 | reverse complement strand
GCGGGTTTTGAAACTATGATTCCCTATTTTTTGAAGTTTGTTAATCATCGAATTCGGAATCAAAGTTTGTCTCGATTAATCTTCCTGGTTTCGATTCTATTATCGACCACAGGATTAATATTAATTAATGGTACCGGAGCTTTATCTCAAGAACATCCTGGTTGTTTTCTGAAAACAAAATCAGGACAGGTTATATCTTTAAATGAAGTTTGTGTTTTTCCACAAATTGACCCCAAAACTGCGGTTTCTCCCCTAAAAACACCAGGAGTTTATCAGGCTAAAATTATTAGAAAAGAAAGTGGAATTCCGGTCATCCAAGTGATTTTTAATGACCAAACTCCTTTTGAAATGTTGGTAGATACTGGAGCAAGTGGCACAGTTATTACTTCTATGATGGCAGAACTCTTAGGGGTGATTCCAACCGGGCTAGGTAAAGCGGATACACCTAGTCAAAAGGGAGTTGAATTTGAAATAGGTTCAATTCAGACTATTAATGTTGCTGGAGCTATAAAAAATAATCTGACCGTGGCGATCGCTCCAGCTTTGGATGTGGGTTTACTGGGTCAAAATTTCTTAAGTGGATATGATGTTACTATTAAGGAAGATGTTGTTGAATTTAGAGCCAGAACTTAATCAGTTATCAGTAATCAGTGAAAGAAATAGCCGTTAACTTCTAAACTGATTACTTCTAAACTGATTACTGATTACTAATTATTGAGGAACTCTAAATAGGTTTGACTTAATTCCTTAACAGCTAATTCATAAAATTGTTGGCCATGTTCAGGGGTAGCCAAGGCGGGGTTAGAGCCCATCCGGCCATCAGGATAGTGTTGGCGAAAATCCTCTGGGCCGTAAATAGGATGTCCTTTAGCTACTTCTGATGTCAGGAAACCTTGTTTAATTGAATCAGGATAAACATATTGGGTTAAGGCGACTTCGCTGGGTGTGGCGTGGGAACCTTCTTGATCGCCATAGAGTTCTTTTGCTAACTTATAAACTGAGCTACACATAAACCAATTCCCGATTTGACACTTGACTTGATGGGCTTTGGGTATATTAATATCGGCTAAATTGCTATAGGTTTCAGAAAAAGCCGCCTTCAGCGTAGCAATATTTCCCCCATGTCCATTAATAAAAAAGTAGTGCGTGAACCCAACTTTAGCTAAACTTGTGATATAATCATTGATTACCTGAATTAAAGTAGTTGGTCGCAGACTGATAGTACCTGGAAAAGCCGTGTGGTGTAATGCCATACCAACATTGATAGTCGGGCTAACTAAAGCCTTGGTTGCTTCTCCGACTCCCTTGGCGATCGCTTCGGCGCAAATCGCATCAGTGCCGATCAATCCAGTTGGCCCATGTTGTTCTGTGGAACCAATCGGAATAATGATACCGCTTTGGTGGGTTAGATAAACTTCTACTTCTTGCCAGGTACTCAGATGTAGTAACATTATGTTAAGTTAAGTTAAGTTAAACAAGTTTAAAATTTCAGATTTACTCTTATTGTACCTGAGTTGTCTGTTCACCAAATCAAAACAAAAGTTAAACCGATTCTAGGAATTGACCCCCTAGTAACCAGAAAGACGACCCGTTCAGAATTTTAATTTTATTAGAATAATTTAACCAAAAGATTACTAAGCCTTTACCTTGTGTTAACCTTCTTCTAATACCATGAAGTCGTCGACCATAATCAGATTCCCAACAACCAGGCAAATTGAGCGTGAACAATGCTTAAAAACCTAGAATCGAAGCCAAATCAGGACAGGTACGGCGACCTCCCAGCAAAATCGGGGGTTGGATTTGCCTTAGCAGTCCAATATCGGTCGTCTTTATGTGAAGGAATTCGTAACGGAGAACACAATTACGTTGGATGGTTGACACTGGACTAACTCCTCAGAATGTCGAGTTACTTGTGGCGACAATAGTCAGTTTCAACAACTTCTACTCATCCAACCCACAAAATTTTTTTATGTTTTCTCCTGAATTAAGCAAGAGTCCTTACCGTTCTGATGTAAGAGAAAATGGTCATATCTTACTTTTGGAAAACGAACAGCCTTGGCGAGAAATGCTTTCCCTAGCTTTGGAAGAACAGGGTTATCGGGTTACGGTGACTTTAGATGGACGGGATGCTCTCCCCTCAATCCAAAACCATAATTATCCCGTCGGGGATTTTCCATTCAACCTTTTAATTATGGACTCGATCAACGGTTTGGATCTGTGTCGTATGTTACGACATCAGGGAAATTCTGTAGCCATTTTAATTATTGGGTTGCGCGAAAGCGCCAATAATTCGGCTTTTTATTTAGAAGCAGGAGCCGATGACTATTTAACTAAACCCTTTGGAATGCGGGAGTTTATGGCGCGTTGTCGGGCCTTAATGCGACGAAGACGCTATTGTCAACTGCCAGAACCAGTCATGCTGCAATATAAAGAAGTGATTTTGTATCAAGAAGAATGTCGGGTTTTGGTTCGTGGCGAAGAAGCGAAGCTATCTCCCAAACAGTTTCGTTTACTAGAGTTATTTCTGAGTTATCCTCGGCGAGTTTGGTCACGAGAACAGTTATTAGACATAATTTGGGGACAAGATTTTATCGGGGATAGCAAAACTGTTGATGTTCATATTCGCTGGTTACGCGAAAACCTAGAATTAGACCCGAGTAAACCAGAATATGTAATTACAGTTCGGGGGTTTGGCTATCGATTTGGATAAAGTTAGATGAATTACGAATTACGAATTACGAATTACGAATTACGAGTTATTAATCTTTAATTATCAATTCGTAATTATTAGCTCTCAATTCGTAATTATTAATTCTTAATTTGTAATTATTAGTTATTAAATAGGGGGAATATTTGTTGGTATTGAAAATATTTAATATCAATAAATAATAGTTTTAACAGCTTAAAAAGGGAACAGGGAACAGGGAACAGGGAACAGGCAACAGAAAAGACTTATGAATGGAACAGGCAACATCCCTATTCCCCATTCGTAATTCGTAATTCGTAATTCCCTATTCCCCATTCCCCATTCGTAATTCCCTATTCCCCATTCGTAATTCGTANNTAATTCGTAATTCGTAATTCCCTGTTTCCTCTTCAGAATCTAACGAAAATTTATGTCTGTAAATCGTCGTGATTTTCTATTGTTTTTGAGTGCAGGATTTACGACACTAGCCGTCGGTTCCTGTCAAAATTCCTCAAAATCACCTAATATCTTCTCATCCCCGGAACCTAAATTTCCTCAATCTTTACCGTTTAAACCCATCAAAGGGCCACTACCTAATAGCTTAGATTTGATTCAAGCCCAAACTTCTAAATCCGTAATTCCAGTTAGTGATAATTCCCCTTCAGAACAAATTCAAGCCTATAGTACCTATGAAGTCATTGATGATTTAGTTCTACCAGAAGGATTTACCTATGATCTGATTGCCACTTGGGGAGACAAAGTAGGAAATTCTCGATTTGGCTATAACAATGATTATGTTTCCTTTATTTCTACGGGAGAAGATCAAGGTTTTTTAACCGTTAACTTTGAGTACATTAGTTCTGCTGTTTGGTTAGAAACCTATCAACAGATTATCGGTGAACCTTTACCTCTAAAAAATCTTCAATCCTCCGATCCCAAGCCAACAATAAACGCTTTTGAATTACCAGAAAAAGACCCCTTACGCCGGGATATTTTAAAACTCTCTCAGGAAGGCTTAACCGATTTAGGTATAGGCGTAATTTCTGTTGGGCGTCAAGCTGATGGTCGTTGGGTGAGAACCAATTCTGCTGCTGATCGAATTATTAGCGGACTATCGGGGTGGAAAAATAACCAATATTTAAAAGCGACCGGGCCAGCCGTTGCCATATTTACAAAAAAAGGTCAGGGGTACGATGATCAATTAGGGGAAAAAATTATTGGAACTTTCGCTAATTGTGCCGGGGGAACAACTCCCTGGGGGACGGTCTTGAGTGCGGAAGAAAATTTCCAAAGTCATGTAACCGAAGCAGTTTATCCTGATGGAACAACCTATCCTCCTAGTGAAACTCCTTTTTTATTAGAAGAAATGGAGGGTTTGGGTAATGTCTTTGGACTAGCGGGAAATAAATATGGTTGGATCGTAGAAGTTGATCCGACAAATCCCCAGGACTATGGCACAAAACACACCTGGTTAGGACGTTATCGCCATGAAGCGGTGGGAATTCGGGTCGAAGTCGGTCAACCCTTGGCGTTTTATTCAGGATGCGATCGCCGCAGTGGACACCTCTATAAATTTGTCAGTAAAGGGACAGTTAAAGACCCCCAAGACAAAAAAAATTCCCAATTATTAACTGATGGGATGTTATATGCGGCCCAATTTAATCCTGATGGTACAGGTCGATGGATTCCGTTAACAGCCGATACGACTATAAATCCTGATCAGCCAAATGTTCATGCCGGGGGAATTATTGCCTTACCCCAACGACCAAAAGGTGGGAGTTTTCTTGCTAAAACCGATGAGGATATCCAAAACTTCAAACAACAGTTTAAAACCCTAGGAGATTTGTATACCGGAATTCCAGAAGAACAACAAGGGGCAATTTTGATTGATGCCCATTTAGCTGCTAGTGCCGTGGGCGCGACCTGTGCCGCCCGTCCTGAAGATACGGAAATCGCGCCTGATGGATCTTTATTTATTGCCTTCACATCAGGTACGGCCGATGCCCAAACCGGGGGCCCCAACCTAGAAATTTTTCAAGCACCTTCGGAAAAGAAACAATATGAGTATGGATGGCTGATGCGTTTGGTGGAAGATGGGAATGTTCCTCAAGCGATTACCTTTCGATGGCAAATGGTGGCTACCGGAGGAGAAATAGCCGAAGGTGGGTTAGGATTTGCCAACCCTGATAATTTAGCCCTGGATGCGATCGGGAATTTATGGATGGTGACGGATATTTCCACCAGCAAACATAATCAACCCGTTGCCCAGGGCCGTCTTGACAAGAATCAACAACCCTTAGAAAATACAGAGTTATTGGGGCTATATGGTAATAATTCGTTTTGGTTTTTGCCAACATCAGGGGAAAATCTAGGTCAAGCCTTTTTATTTGCCATGGGGCCAATGGAATGCGAACTAACTGGGCCGTTTTTTACTCCCGATCAAAAAACCCTATTTATTGCTGTCCAACATCCGGGGGAAAAAAACCAAACTCGCCGGGATATGGCAACAAAAACCCTCGAATTTGCTTTACAAACCACCCAAGGAGAAGAATTTATCCAAACTCGTCAAGTTCCTTGGGGGTCAAATTGGCCCAGTAAACAAACCAATGATCCACCCAAACCATCATTAGTGGCAATTCGACGGATCAATTCACAACAAATTGTAGAGAAGCCAAACCCTCTCTAAATAAAGGTTATACCGATTGAATCCGGTTGAAAACAAGTCTTAACTTTTGTTCCCCCACTTGACTGTGGAAAAACTCTAGTTAAGATATGATACTATTGGTTCAGTCGAGCTAGGGACTCCCTTGCTTTGTGGTATTTTAAGTGTCGGTGTGAGAATTGAGATGATGAACAAAGTTTTATTGAACACTCTAAAGCATAGTCCAGGCGTTCTGGGAGCGGCTATTCTCTTAACGAATGCAGCCTTCGCAACCGAGGCTCCATCGGAGAAATTGGCAAATGCGACAGATACAGCGACCATCACCCTCGAAGCTGCCCTTGCAGTTCCGACCCCTGGACAGAATACTGAGTTGCAACCTCAAGCCAATTCCGAGTCATCCACAGAGCAACTTGCCCTGTCTTTGACTCCTGATGTTGCAGTCGAACCCACCGCTTTATTCGAGGGTGAGGCTACAGCAACAAATGAACCGGAGACTGTTGCCACGGCTCAACAGTTAAACAGCCCAACTTCAGAGGCTTCGGCCCCACTACAAACTGCTCAAGCTTCTGAGTTCCAAGTGGCTCAGATGTCATCGACCGAGCCGAGCGAAACCAACGTCTCAGGCTTAGAACAAATTAACGAATATTCTGAAGCTGCCGATGCCCTAGAGCAAGTCACTTCAGTTTCTCAATTATCTGACGTTCAACCCACTGACTGGGCTTTCCAGGCTTTGCAGTCCTTAGTTGAACGATATGGTTGTATCGCGGGTTATCCCGATGGAACCTTCAAAGGCAACCGGGCTATGACTCGTTTTGAGTTTGCTGCGGGTTTAAATGCCTGTTTAGAGCGGGTTAACGAACTGATTGCCGCGTCTGTAGCGAATTTAGTCACACGGGAAGATTTAGCCGTTTTGCAACGGTTACAAGAAGAATTTGCGGCGGAATTAGCAACTCTGCGCGGTCGTGTTTATGCCTTAGAAGCTAGAACCGCCGAATTAGAAGCGAATCAGTTCTCGACTACGACTAAACTGCGTGGGGAAGTAATCTTCTGGGGTGGAGATGCTGCTGGAGATCGGGCAACTAACAACGTGGTTGGCCGATTTGCTGATGAAGATAGTGATCCCACAGAAGCCTACTTTGGCTACCGCGCTCGTTTGAATTTTGAGACCAGTTTCACTGGCCAGGATTTGTTGTTCACACGGTTAGAGGCTCTATCTGTTCCTAACTTGTCTGCTTTCGGCATCACCAATACCTTGATGAGTCGTACCTCTATTGATGGTCGTAACGAGTCTGTCTTCTTGGATAAGTTGTACTATCGTTTCCCCGTCTCCAATAATAGAGGCCAAGTCTATATTGGTGCTAAGGGTCTTGACCAAGATGATGTTTATGAAAACGTCACACTCTTTACCAGTGATGGGAGTGGCTCTATCTCTCGCTTTGGTCGGTATAACCCAGCCACTAACCGAGGGCCAGACGGAACTGGTGTGGGTCTGAAATATGCCTTCAGTGACAAGTTTAAAGTCAACCTAAGTTACTTAGCGAACCAAGCGGAATATGCCGATGAAGGTCGTGGCTTGTTCAACGGCGGTTATAGTACAGGTCTGCAATTGGTGTTCAAACCCAGTCCTAAGATTGGTGTTGCTTTAGACTATACCCACCGCTACTTTACCAATGGGAATGTATTTGTCTCTGGAGGTACGGGTAGTTGGATTGCTGATAAACCCTTTGGTCAAAATGCAACCACCACCGAAAACCTAGGTTTCCAAGCCAACTGGCGCATCGCCCAGCACTTTGAGTTGGGTGGCTGGTTTGGTTCAACCTGGGCTAACCAAAAGAATGGTGGTAATGACAGTGCGACCATTATTAACTGGGCTGTTTCTCTGGCGTTCCCGGATGTCCTGAAAGAAGGTGGTTTAGGTGGCTTAATTGTCGGTATGCCTCCTCAAGTGACCAGCCATGATATTGGTGCTTTAGAAGATAGAGATACCTCCATTCACATTGAAGGTTTCTACCGCTATCCTCTCAACGACTACATTGCCATTACTCCTGGTTTTTATGTTGTGACTAACCCCGATCACAATAGTAATAACAATACAATCGTGGTCGGAACTCTGCGGACTCAATTCCGCTTCTAAATGGTTGTGACTTAATCGTTTCATCAACCCCAAATAGAGAGAAAACCTTTGTTTTCCCTCTATTTTTTTTGACGGTAAGGATTTCAAATAATTACGAATTATCAATTACGAATTACGAATTACGAATTACGAATGAGGATCACGGATTTAAGAGGATGACGCAGATTAACGCAGATTAAAATNNATCCGTGAAATCCTCTTAAATCCGTGTTTATTTATGAAGAAGATAAAATGTCTTCTAGGGCAGGTTTAACTGTCGGATATTGATAATTAAAATTGTAGGATAGGGTACGTTTAGGTAGGACTTGTTGACCTTGAAGAATGAGTTGGGCTGCATCTCCTAATAACATTTCTAGGGCAAAATCAGGAACCGGAAGCCAAGAGGGACGATTCAGAACTTCCCCTAAAGCGTTACATAAATGCCCCATTCTGACCGGGTTAGGGGCGGTGGCATTTAGTACCCCTTCGATTTGAGAATTGGTTAAACTTAATAGGATTAAATTAACTAAATCCTCTCGATGAATCCAAGAAAACCATTGTTCCCCTGAACCCAATGGCCCCCCGGCAAACATTCTAAACGGAGTTAGCATTTTTCCCAAGGCTCCTCCCATCCCTAAAACAATCCCCAATCTTAAAATTACTAAACGAGTTCCTGTTTCCTTGACCTGTTGGGCAGCCGTTTCCCAAGCGAGACAGACATTAGCTAAAAAATCCTGTCCAGAGGGGCTATGTTCATCAAAGAGGGCGGTTTCGCTGGTTCCGTAATATCCGATCGCTGAAGCACTAACCAGGACACTAGGTTTATAATTAGCTTGTGCGATCGCTTCCACTAATTTCTGGGTAGCCGTAGCCCGACTTTCTAAAATTTCCTGTTTGCGTTGCGGTGTCCATCTTTCATCGGCAATTCCCGCCCCGGCTAAATTCACCACTCCGTCACATCCAGAAATCACCTGTTGCCAAGCACCGGATTTCGTGGGAGTGTAACCAACAATTTCTAACTGGGAATAGACAGAACTGGGAAACACTCGTTTCGCCCGTTCTGGATGCCGGGTGAGAACTAATACTGAATGTCCTTGCTGTTGGAGTCGTTCGACTAAACGACTACCGACAAAACCTGTTGCTCCTGTAACTGCTACTTTCATTAAAATGACTCGTAATGGCTGAATGCTCGCACCTTTGTCCTTAGAGTTTAACAAATCTTTAGCCATTCCCTCGATAGGATAACAAGCTAACATAGAGGGAATTATGCGAAACCCTGGGTGATCACCCCCGCTTAAAAATCATCATGCTGATCCGAAAAAAATCTCAGCTGCTTCTGGCCGTGGCAGCCCTAACTGTTTGTGGGGGTGTCGCCGCCACCTTTTACTTAACAGCCGGGCAGTACAAAGCCTATAGTCCCTCAGAAAGTGGCAAACTTGTACCTGATGAAGCAATTATGGCAACTTTTGTGTCGGCAACACCTCACGTCCTATCGGAATTACAAAATTTTGGCACACCAGAAGCTCAAGCATTAGTGAGTCGGGGAATCAAAATTTTTCAACAACAGAGTTTAGCTGGGGCCACGATTAATTTTAACCGGGATATTGAACCTTGGATCGGTGGGGTGATGGTGGCACTACTTCCTACTGATGGAATTAAACCCGTAACAGACGCCCAATTATTAATGGTTGTGGGAATTAAAAATAAATGGAAAGCTTGGCAATTTGCCCAAAAATTAAAGGCTTCATCGGATGTTAAATCTCAACAGAGTCAATATCGAGGGGTGACTCTATCGAGTTATACCGAAAAAACGGGAAAACAATATAGCGTGGCGGTGATCAACGATCAGGTAGTAATAGCAGCTAATCCTGAAACCGTGAAACGGGCGATCGATACCTTCATGGGTTCTCCTTCGTTGATCAGTTTATCGGGAAAATCCGACCTTTTTTTTAAAAGTGCAAATCTTGCTAATCCTTTAGTGACGGTGTTTATTACCGATTATGATCGGTTGACGCAGGATCTGAGTGCCACTTGGCCCGATGCTGCCCGTTTATCCCTGAATTCTTTATCTCCTCTAAAACCCATTCAATCTATGGTGATTGGGGTCGGGGTAGAAGGGGATGGAATTCGCTTAAAAGCGATGGCTCAGTTACGTCCCAATGGCACGGTATCCCAATCAACCGAAGAATTTGGGAAAATGATCAATCGCTTTCCTAGTGAAACTATAGCTTTGGTTAATAGTCATGATCTGCATCAAGTTTGGTTACAGTTTTTAACCTTGGGGGAAAATAACCCTGATCTGAAGAAGATTACCAGTCAAATTCGTTTGGGACTCGAAGCGATTAATTTGGACGCGGATACGGAGGTGTTTGGCTGGATGGATGGGGAATTTGCCTTGGGTGCGATCGCTTCTGAAAAAGGGGTGTTAGCGTCTTTGGGGTTGGGGGGAGTTTTGTTAATTGAAACTAGCGATCGCTTGACCGCAGAAACAATGTTAAATAAACTCGACACTATTGTTGCCGGGGGCAATCCTCCGATTAATATTGAACAACGGAGTTTATCTGGAATTGAGGTAACGGAATGGAATGACCCCAAACAGGGTACGCTATTCGGACATGGCTGGTTAAGTCAAAATTTAATGTTTGTTGCCTTTGGGGGGCCAGTGGTGGAAGCAATTACCAAGGAACCCCAACAACCTCTAAACAGGAGTCAACGGTTTCAAGAGATTAGCAAATCTCTACCTAGTTATCATCATAGTTATGTCTATTTGGATATTGAAAAAATTACTTCTTGGGCGATGGGATATCTATTAGCATCCCCGGCGATCGCCCTTCAACCGAATAGAATGACTATGCTAAATTCGATTAGAGGAGTGGGGATCAGTGCCAGCTTTCCCGATGCTGCGGAGGTTGACGTGGAGATGTTATTGGTACTCAAACCCAAAACTTAATCACGGATTTAAAGGATTACAGAGATTACACGGTTGAGAAAGCAACAAAACTAAATTAGCGATAACTGATAACTGATAACAGATTTAAAGCGTATGCGGATACTAATTTACTCCTATAACTACTATCCTGAACCCATTGGTATTGCCCCTTTGATGACAGAACTCGCAGAGGGTCTGGTGAGACGGGGCCATCAGGTTCGGGTGGTGACGGGAATGCCCAATTACCCAGAACGCCGGATTTATGATGGATACCAGAATAAGTTGTATCTGACGGAAGAACGAAATGGGGTGGTGATTCAACGCAGCTATGTTTGGGTACATGGCCCGAAACCAGGGTTATTGGATCGTATCCTACTTGATAGTAGTTTTATAATCACCAGCATAGTTCAGGCGTTTAACGGTTGGCGGCCTGATATTATTTTTGCCACGGTTCCGCCTTTATTAGTTAGTATTCCGGTGGGTATTTATGCCTTGGTGCGCCGTTGTCCGGTAATCTTGAATATTCAGGATATTGTTTCGGAAGCCGCCCTGCGGGTGAAATTGGTTAATCCCGATGGTATTGTGATTAAAACGGCTAAATTTATTGAACGGTTGACCTATAAAAAGGTGAATCGGATTAGTGTAATTGCCGATGGTTTTGTTGATAAATTAGTGGAACTAGGTATACCGAAAAATAAAATTGTTTGTATTCCAAATTGGGTGGATACTAATTTTATTAAACCGTTACCCAAAACCAATAATTCCTTTAGAATTAAGTATAAACTTCAAGGTAAGTTTGTAATTATATATTCTGGAAATATTGCTTTAACTCAAGGTTTAGAAACCGTAATAAAATCGGCAAAATTATTACAGCATATTCCTGNNCCTGAGATATCTTTTGTTATTGCCGGGGAACAGAAGGCTTTACAACAGTTAGAAGGTTTATGTCAGGAATATCACACTAAGAATGTTTTATTAATTCCCCTTGAACCCAGGGAAAAATTACCAGATATGTTAGCGGCGGCTGATGTGGGATTAGTTGTGCAAAAAAGACAGGTAACAGCTTTTAATTTACCGTCAAAAATTCCGGTTTTATTAGCCAGTGGTTGTGCTATTATTGCTTCTGTTCCTGATACGGGAACAGCAAAGGAAGTTGTTCTTAAAAGTGGCGGGGGAATTGTGATACCTCCCGAAGATTCAGAGAGTTTAGCCCAGACAATTACCGATCTTTACAAAAATCCAGAGCAGCTAAAAGCTTTGGGTAAACATGGGAGAAAATACGCTGAAGAATATTATGGCATTGAACAGGCCTTAGACCAGTATGAAAGGTTATTTACCCAGGTGGTAACAAAACAAACCCGCGTTTAGGCTAAATTTCGCCCCTAATGGGTCTTTCTTAAAAACAAAACCATCCAAAATCGAAAATAATGATTAAAATAATCAGTAGATCTATTTTTGATTGTTAACCTTGACTATATACGAGGAACAGAAAAACTTAATGTTTGATAACGCCCAAACCAAATACGCCTCTGATCAAATGGTCATTTCTGCCAATGTTGATGAGTATACCAGTCGGGAAACCGCCCTAATCGCCGCACGAGCAGCCGATGACCGGAAAGCTGATAATGTTCTGGTGCTGTGCGTATCAGAAGTATCTTATTTAGCAGATTATTTTGTAATTGTAACGGGCTTTTCCCAAGTTCAACTGCGGGCAATTTCTCAGGCAATTTCAGACCAAGTAGAAATAGAATTAGAAAGGCTTCCCCTGAGAGTTGAAGGTCAACGGGAGGGCAACTGGGTTTTAATGGATTATGGTGATGTTATTATCCATATTCTGTCGCCTGAAGGACGAGATTTTTATAAATTAGAGTCATTTTGGGGTCACGCCGAGCGAGTTAATTGGCAATTGGATTAAAAAAAAATCTAAAATCCTATGGAAAAGCAGCATCACCCGTCTGATCCGTAGGATTTGTTTGGCTATTGAATTATTCTATTTCTTTTTCTACCCTAAAACCGTCTCCAGGATCACGATATTTTAAGCAGAAACCGTTTTAATAATTTCATCATCTGTTGAAAAATCAACTTCTGTTTTATCTAATCCTCTGGCTAAATAATCATTTTGAAAAGAATCTTGTAAACCGGAAATTAAATCGAATTCTGGTTTCCAGTTTAAATCCTGTATAGCTTTATTCACATCGGCAAAAAAGTGTTGGACTCGCATCGGAAATGCTTTACGTTTGCCAAAATCAAACTGTTTAGGATCATAATGAATTAGTTGAATTGAATCCAAGGATTTACCCGCAGCAACAGCACAAGCTCTGGCTAAACCATCGAAGGTAACATAACGTTCTCCTGAGATATTATACACCTGACCAATGGCTTTTTGATTCCCTAAAACCGCCGCCATTGCGGTGGCTAAATCCTTGACATGACCTAACTGGGTAAGGTGAAATCCATTCCCCGGAATTGGAATTGGACGACCCGCAACAATCCGATCAAAAAACCATGATTCTAAGGGATTATAATTTAATGGCCCATAAATATAAGTAGGACGAATTGATGTCCAGGGTAAGTTTTGTGCTTGCAAATAACTCTCGGTTTCATATTTACCTAAATGACGACTTTTTGGGTCAGTAGCATCCCCTTCAATATGGGGCATTTGATCGGATTTTAAATAAACTCCCGCCGAACTCATATAAACAAAATGTTTGACCCGATCTTTGAATAAATCCGCTAAGGGTTTTGTATCATTTAGTTCTCGGCCATTATTATCAAAAATTGCATCGAATTCTTCTTTGGCTAATTTGTCTTGAATTTGGTTAGCATCGGTGCGATCACCATGATTTTGTTGAATTCCGGCAATTGGTGCTGGTTTTTTCCCGCGATTAAATAGAACAACTTCATGTCCTTGTTCAACTAAGATTTTAGTTAAATAAATCCCGATAAATCGGGTTCCACCCATGATTAGAATTCGCATTTTTATGTCCTAAAAAAGTTCAATTATCACTAGCACTACAACCAGAAATTTTGATCCTGATCGGTTTCTATGCAGTCATTTAATATTCCTATCGAATCAGAGTACAATAGTCAACTCATAACCGTTATAATTCACCCAAATTTAATAGAGCCCTTCAGGGCTCACTACGACCGGAATTTTTGAGAGCGATTAATAAATATAAATTGCCCCCGTGTCTTGAATATTAATCGCATTATCTCCGGCGACACCAGCAGCAGTTTTTACAGTCACATTAACCAGATTATCCTGTACATCAATTCTATAATCGAGAACGGCTGCTCTAGCTATAGAATTAATCACAATATCAGAATTAACCGGAACATTATTGATCGTAAAACTGCCACCTGGAGCAATTTGAGTATTAGTTTTTCCGGTGGTTAATCCAGTTTCTAAATTATATCCGGTTTGATTCAAAATTGTCACGGTTACAGGTTGATTGGGATTAATTCTGGCTACGGGTTGCCAAGCACCTGGGGTATAGGTTTGGGCGGGAGTTCCCTGAATTACTGGTACTGGAATATCAATTGGATCTTGAGCTTTAACTGAGGATAGGGATAGAAAAATACTCCCGATACCGAAACAACCTGTTAATAAAAACGCCTGGAAAATATTAGGGAATTTGGTCATAGATTTAACCTAGTCTGTTGATAGATATACTACTCATTTAATCATATTTATTCCTGATCGGCAGCAACCGGAATTTGAAGGATTAAACTGCCAATTCGGTAGAGACGTGCTATGGCGTGTCTCTAAAAGGGGATAGCTGGTTCCCAGTTCAGGAATTCCCTATCGTTAGAAAGATGCTATAGGTGGGAATCTATGGTACTTTTGTAGAGATGAAAAATCAACTAAATATGGTCATGTTATTTCAGCGTTCTAGTGGAATTTTACTTCATCCTACCTCTTTTCCTAGTCAACATGGAATTGGAGATTTAGGAAAATCTGCCTATGAATTTATTGATTTTTTAAATCGTAGTGGTTATAAATTATGGCAAATATTACCCCTGGGGCCAACAGGAGAAGAACATTCTCCTTATATTATGAATTATAGCACCTTTGCGGGGAATCCTTTAATGATTAATTTGGAAGAATTAGCAGAGGAAGGATTATTAGAAGCTGAAGAAATTCTGCCTTTAGAGGGGGGAAATTCTGATCAAGTTGATTTTGATCAAGTTATTTCTCACAAAACATTTTATCTCCAAAAAGCCTACAATAGCTTTAAAAAACAATTAGAGAAACAACCTAATCCTGCCTGGGAAACCTTTTGTCAAAAACAAGCCTTTTGGTTAAATGATTATGCCTTATTTATGTCTTTATTAGATGCTAACGGAAACCAAGCCTGGAATTATTGGGAACCTGCTTTAGCTCGTCGAGATCCCNNAAGAACTGAAAGAATCTATATTATATCATAAATTCTTGCAATTTATATTTTTTAAACAATGGGAAGAACTGCGTCGCTATGGGAATCAAAAGGGAGTTAAAATTATTGGAGATATTTCTATTTATGTTTGCTATAATAGTGTTGAAGTTTGGGCAAATCCCCATCTATTTCAACTAAATCCTGATACCTTAAAACCCCTGTATATTGCTGGAGTTCCGCCCGATTTCTTTAGTGAAACTGGACAATTGTGGGGTAANNAAATTTGCTTGGTGGATTCAACGATTTAAAACTACCCTAGAATATGCAGATTATGTTCGGATTGATCATTTTCGAGCGTTTGAAGCCTATTGGAGCGTTTCTGGCGACGAAAAAAATGCCATGAAAGGAGAATGGATTAAAGCCCCAGGTGGTGAATTTTTTGATTTACTGAAACAAGAACTGGGAAATTTACCTGTTTTAGCCGAAGATTTAGGAATAATTACCCCCGAAGTTGAACAATTGCGAGATCATTATAATTTCCCTGGTATGAAAATCTTACAATTTGCCTTTGGAGGAGATGCGAATAGTGTGTATCTTCCCCATAATTATGTTCAAAATTGTTTAGTTTATACCGGAACCCATGATAATGATACAGCTTTGGGTTGGTGGGAAACAGCAAGTGCAAAAGATCAACAACATCTTGCTGAATATTTGGGTTATTTGTCCCCAGATGAAATCACTAATATTAACTGGGTAATGATTCGTTTAGCCTTAAGTTCTATTGCCAGTTTAGCAATTATTCCTCTACAGGATATGTTAAATTTAGGGCATAATGCCAGGATGAATGATCCTAGTAATAATGCTGGAAATTGGCGTTGGCGTTATCAAAGTTCGGAATTATTAACCCAGGAATTAAGCGATCGCTTATTCAAGTTAAATCAATTATATGGTCGATAGGTTTGATCCCCCCCAATCTTTTTGATTTCAACTTTCGAGATTAAATTAGACTGATTACTGATTCAAACCTTACCAAATCTACGTTCCCGTTTTTGATAGGAAGATAAAGCTAGATGTAATTCCTGATGATCAAAATCAGGCCAGAGAGTATCAGTTACATAAATTTCTGCATAGGCGAGTTGCCATAATAAAAAATTACTAATTCGCATTTCTCCACTGGTACGAATTAACAAATCGGGGTGACAGATTCCGGCCGTATATAAATGTTGTTCAAACATAGTTTCATCAATATCTTCCGGTTGAATTAACCCTTGTTTGACTTGATTAGCAATCTCTCGACAGGCTTGTAAAATTTCTTGTCGTCCGCCATAATTAGTGGCAATAGTAAACAGAATACCCTGATTTTGTTTTGTTTCCTCCATCGAATATTCTATTTTTTCCTGTAGAGATTTGGGAAGGGCTGCCAAATTTCCCACAAACTTAATTTGCACTTCTTCTTCCATCATTTCTCGCAGTTCTCGCATTAAAACCCGCTCAAATAATGCCATGAGAAAATCGACTTCCTCCAAAGGACGCCCCCAATTTTCCGTAGAAAAAGCATAGGCCGTTAGTGCTTCCACACCCCAGTCTCGACAACAGCGTAAAGCTTCTTTGAGGGCATCCACTCCCCGACGGTGGCCCATTGTTCGAGGTAAACCCCGACGCTTCGCCCAGCGACCATTGCCATCCATAATCACAGCAATGTGTTTGGGTAAGCGGTTCTGGTCTAAATCGGCGGGTAATTCATATATAACCCTGGTCTTGGCACTCATTTTTTCTCCCGAGAAGCTTTGGATCGAGGACGGAATAGGCGAGACACTAAAGCCCATCCTTGGGAACCAATGCGGTTTCCCCAATGGGTAATGGAAATCGAAGCCACAGTTCCGTCATCATTGGATGTCCAAGAACGAGCTTCTAATAGCTCTTTCAGTTTACTGCTAGTTAAGGGTCGGTTGAGGATTCCTTTTTCCGCTAAAGAAATCGAACCCGTTTCTTCCGACACCACAATACACATACATTTTGCCACCCGTTCTGTAATTCCCATCGCCGCCCGATGACGAGTTCCCAATTGTCGGGACGCCGTGCGTTCCGATAGAGGTAAAATCACCCCGGCGGCTGCAATCCGAGACGCCCGAATTAACACTGCCCCATCATGGAGGAGGGTTTTGGGTTGAAAAATAGTTTGTAACAATTCTCTGGAAACTTCGGCATTCAGTTTTACTCCTGGGACAGAAAAATCTCGTTCATCAATGGGACTTCCGGTTTCAATAATAATTAATGCCCCGGTACGATTTTGCGAGAGTTCTTTAACAGCTTCTACAAGTTGATCAATTACCCCATCGGGTTCAGGAATGACACGGCGACCCTGACCAAACAATTGGGAAATTTCTCCGCGACCCAACTGTTCTAAAAATTGGCGGAATTCTGATTGTAATATTACTGCCATCGCTACGGCAGAACCTGTAACTAAACTATTCAGGGCAACAGACAATAACCTTAAATGAGCCCAGTTACTAATAGCGGTTGCCAACATTAGAATAATAAACCCGCGCACCATCCAAAGGGTACGGCGTTCTCCAATGATGACCAAAACCACATAAGCGACGGCAAAAACTAATCCAATATCAAGACTTTGAATTAACCAGGGAGGAATTCCTTGCTTAGTCATGACTAGACGCCGCATTCATTGAATTTTGATCAAGTTAATAGAAGCCTGAGTCAACCCCTTCTTCAGGGGAATTTAGAGGGATCAAAGTCCCCCTTTTTAAGAGGGATTTAGAGGGATCAGATATCGGCTATCATCATGAGTTTTTGGCAATTGTTGACACCGATCATATACTTTATCCCCACAACCTTTAACTATTGACTGTTAAGCGTTCTGGAAGTCGATCTTTACTAATTAAATCTTGGTAAGATTCTCGTTCAATAATGACATTAGCATCGCCATTATTAACTAAAACTGCCGCAGGTTTAGACAGTCGATTATAGTTAGATGCCATACTATAATTGTAGGCTCCTGTTGCCATAACCACGAGAATATCCCCAGATTCAACTTTGGGAAGTTGAGCATCCTTAATTAAAATATCCCCAGATTCACAATGTTTTCCTGCAATCGTAACTGTTTCGGTCATCGGTGCCGACATTTGATTCGCCAAGACCACTCGGTACAAGGACTGATAGGTAATCGGACGGGGGTTATCGGACATCCCGCCATCTACAGCAATATAAGTCCGAATTCCAGGAACTTGTTTTTGAGAACCTACAGTATAGGCAGTAACGCAACTAGAGCCAATCATAGACCGTCCCGGTTCACATAATAATTTCGGTAGGGGATATTGTTTATGTTCACAGGCTTTGATAACGGATTCAGTAACAATTTTTACCCAATCTTCGATACTTGGGGGATCGTCTGACTCCGTATAGCAAATCCCTAAACCACCACCAATATTAACTTCTGAGATATTTAAACCACATTGATTGGCTTTAGTTAATGTATCAATAATTACATAACCCAAATCGTTATGGGGTTGCAATTCAAAAATTTGGGAGCCAATATGAGCATGAACTCCAATACAGGATAAACCCGATTGCTGACTAATAAATTTAAAGACTTCATCCAGTTGACCGGGATCAAACCCAAATTTACTATCTAAATGTCCGGTACGGATGTATTCGTGGGTATGACATTCAATTCCTGGGGTAAACCGAATCATGATCCGAATCGGATGATCAACTATAGACTCTTGACTTAGTTTAGCCAGGGTGTGTAAATCTAACCAATTATCCGCAACAACGGTACACCCATTTTCAATCGCTAATTGAATTTCTTCCGAGGANNGTGCAACTCCCGCTTGGAGGGCGGTATAGAGTTCACATCCTGATACGACATCAATGCCTAATCCTTCGGAAGCCACAATAGCACAAATCGCTAAACAATTCCAGGCTTTAGAGGCATACAGGACTAAGGACTCACCCGGATAATAGCGTTTTAAGGCATCCCGGTATTGTTGACAAGCCGTTCGCAGGGTGGTTTCATCAACAATATAGAGAGGTGTGCCAAATTTTTTGACTAAAGCGGTAACGTCACAGCCGCCAATTTCTAAGTGATCTTGCGGATTGACTTTCGCTGTCAGAGGAAATAATTGTTGATTGGGCGATCGCGTTTCTAAGGCATCCGTTGATGCCGATAGGTATTGCAGTCCAGAATTTTGCACGGGAAATACTATATTAACACTTCTATAGATCAGATTTTA
>DMPJ01000279.1:17085-18530 GCA_003456035.1 Planktothrix sp. UBA8402 | reverse complement strand
GCAGGGGGAGTTGGGGGAGTTGGGGGAGAGGTTGGGGAAATAATTGACTTCTGAGTCCTGAATGCTTTAAGAAAACGGAAGAATGCGACAGCCTTTACGGTTTGATTGGGGTCAATAGAAACATCTATACTTTAGCCTAGTTTGGGCGATGCCATTGTTAGGAGGAACAAAGTGATTAAGGTCGCGATCAACGGTTTTGGACGGATTGGACGTAATGTTTTGCGCTGCTGGTTAACCAGGCAAAATAGCAATTTAGAGTTTGTGGGGATCAATGATACTTCTGATCCCAGTATTAATGCTCATTTGCTGAAATATGATTCCATGCTGGGTACACTCAAAGGCGTTGATATTGAAGCTGATGAGAATTCCATTACCGTCAATGGCAAAACCATTAAATGTGTTTCTGATCGTAACCCATTGAATTTGCCTTGGAAAGAATGGGGTGTGGATTTAATTATTGAATCCACCGGGGTATTTATTACCGAGGAAGGTGCTTCTAAGCATATTACCGCCGGGGCTAAAAAAGTCCTGATCACCGCTCCTGGAAAGGGAGATGGGGTGGATACCTTTGTGGTAGGTGTGAATCACCATGACTACAATCATGATCAACACCGGATTCTGAGTAATGCTAGTTGTACCACTAACTGTTTAGCTCCTTTTGCTAAAGTGCTGCATGAGAAATTCGGCATTGTCAAAGGCACTATGACTACGACCCACAGCTACACTGGAGATCAGCGTCTTTTAGATGCCAGTCACCGGGATGTGCGTCGGGCTAGAGCCGCTGCGGTGAATATTGTTCCTACTTCTACGGGTGCTGCGAAGGCTGTTTCTTTGGTTATTCCTGAACTCAAGGGTAAACTGAACGGGATCGCTTTCCGGGTTCCTACTCCTAATGTTTCCATTGTGGATTTAGTGGTGCAGGTAGAAAAGCCAACCTTTGTTGAAGAAGTCAATTTAGCTCTGAAAGAAGCTGCTGACGGCGCAATGAAAGGGATTCTGGAATATAGCGATCTGCCTTTGGTGTCTTCTGACTACAAGGGACATGATGCTTCTTCGATTGTGGATGCCAGCTTAACAATGGTCATGGGTGGCGACATGGTGAAAGTCGTTTCCTGGTATGACAACGAATGGGGTTATAGTCAACGGGTGGTTGATTTGGCCGAATTAGTTGCGACAAATTGGAAAGCCTAGATTTAATTGGGACACCAGGCGGGGTTTTAACTCCCTGTTATCGGTGAAAAGTGCTGAAATCCTCGACTGAGGGATAGTTTTTCAACGGTTGAGGGTTCAGCATGATCAATTAATAGAATATCTGGGTTGGAGGTAATTTCGCCAATAATAGTGGCGGTTTTTCCTAATTGTTGAATCAGTATTTCAGCTAGGTTAAAAGGCACAGATAATACCAGTTGAAAGTCTTCGCCACCATACAAAGCCCAATAAACGGC
>DMPJ01000279.1:16557-17042 GCA_003456035.1 Planktothrix sp. UBA8402 | reverse complement strand
CGACAAATTTGGACAATGGCATCCGCGAGTCCATCGCTACTATCCATTCCAGCAATAATAGTGTCGGGATGGGTGGCTAAAAGGGTTTGCAGTTTTGGTATAACATCTAGGCGGGGTTGAGGACGTTGATGGGCTTGGATTAAGGATAATCGTTGATTAGCAGTTAATTCTGTTCCTAATTCGGGATGTAAGAGTAATTCTAATCCGGCCCGGGAGTCGCCATGATATCCGGTGACAATAATAACATCTCCAGGACGGGCGACAGAACGCCGAATTGCTAATTTGGGGTTAACACTTCCAAAGGCGGTAATAGAAATACAAGTCACCGCCGACCGACAAATATCACCGCCAACAATGGGGGTATGATACTGATTTAAACAGGTCGTTAATCCTTGATAAAGTTGTTCAACCCAGTTCACGGTTTTATTACCTGTTATTCCTAAAGCGACGGTAATTCCTAATGGCAAAGCACCCATAGCGGCGAG
>DMPJ01000279.1:16384-16552 GCA_003456035.1 Planktothrix sp. UBA8402 | reverse complement strand
GTAGTGCGATCGCTAAAATGCACTTCATCGACTAACATATCCGTTGTAATTACTAAGGATTTATCCCCAGGAATTGATACAATTGCCGCATCATCCCCCACAATTTCCGAGGGACAAAAACCCTTAACAATTTCCAGTAAACCCTGTTCTCCGATATCTTTAATTAGC
>DMPJ01000279.1:0-16356 GCA_003456035.1 Planktothrix sp. UBA8402 | reverse complement strand
TCGTAATTCGTAATTCGTAATCACACTAATGCTCTTAATAAAGCCTGTAACTTCAACTGAATTTCGGCTACTTCTTTTTCCGGTTCTGAACCCGCAACAATTCCGGCTCCTGCATAGAGTCTAGCACGATTTCCATCTAATAAAGCCGAACGAATCCCCACCACAAATTCCCCATTTCCTTGATGATCAATCCAACCAATGGGGGCGGCATAAAGAGAGCGATCAAAATTTTCATAATAATGGATATGTTGTTGGGCAATATCTCTGGGAGTTCCGGCGACGGCGGGAGTTGGATGTAATTGTGATAGGATTTCCAAGAGATGAATATTGGTTGAAACTTGACATTTAATTGGTGTCCAAAGATGTTGAATATTAGTTAGTTGTCTTAAACAAGGTAAACTTGTTAAATCCGGGGTTAAACCTAAACTTAATAAACGTTCGATAATAAAATCTACCACAACTTGATGTTCCCGGAGATTCTTTTCACTATGGAGTAATTCTTGACCTAAATTAACATCTTCTATCGGCGTTTTACCGCGAGGGGCTGAACCCGCTAACGCATCAGTAATTAATTGATTATTTTTCAGACTAATTAAACGTTCTGGACTCGCCCCAATAAACTGTTGACCCTTACCATTACCCGTTGAAAAAATATAACAATCAGGATACAAAACTCTTAAATTATTCAAAGAATTAATTAAATTGAATGGAGTTTTAGCCACCACATCAATTGGTTGAGAAAGGACTAATTTATTTAAAGATTTAGATGCAATTAAATCTAAAGCGGAATGGACAGACTGTTTAAACTGTAAATAGGGTTTGGGGTCAGTTTCTACTTGTTTTGTTAATAATAAACTAGAGGTTTCTGCTGAAACTGAAGGAATCGAGGTTTTTTCTAAAGCATTAATTTGTTGACTTTTATACCAAACATCAATCAAAATATTTTCAATTTTAGAGTTTTTCTTTAAAACAATATTAACCATCAAAATACAGCGATCTTTTTTTCTAATCACTTGCCATTTAGGTAAAAATATGGTAGTTGGTGGAAAATAAACATTTTCTTTTGGAAGTGGAGGATTTTGTCCGCTATTCAAGGATAAATTAGGATTAAAATATTGATCAAAAAAAGTAAAACTACAGCAAAAATAAGGTTTAGGTAAACGGCTATTTTTAGAACCAATAATAACAGTTTTATCTAAACAAGATTGAATAAATTTTTGCGCTTCAAAAAACCTGTTTTTTCCAGCCGTCGTGAATTTAAGAGCCGTATCAACCGCCACAAAAGATTCCTCAAGTTGAGGTTTTTCAAAATAAAAATGAATTAAATTAGGATGATAAAATTCCTGTAAAACTGCTAAAGGATCAATCCATTGAATTTCATGGGCAATACTCAGAATTTTAGTTTGATAGTCTTGTAATCCATGATTTTGAAATTCTAACAAAAAACGATGCAGTTCTTGGCGATCTTGCAATAACGGGGTTGCAGAAGGAAAAACTGACATATAAAAAACGAACAAAAAAAGGTTAAAATAGGGAAAACTGTTACCGAAAAATCGTTAACTTATATTATTTTAATATATTTTAACTACTTTCAGAGCGATTTACCCCTTATTCATAATCTCCCCTATAAAAATATTGCCCTCAGTCTGTAAAAAAAGTTCATAATTGTTGACCCATTCCGTCGCTTCCCCTAGTTTCCAACGGTGGCGGACACCAAACACCCGCGCCACCCTTTCCCCACTGCTCCGGGCGGATATTGGTCAGGTCAATATTAGATTAAACCTTTTTGACGTTCTCTAGCCTGATCAGATAATCTTATGGGACAATAAACCAGTCAAGATTTTAAATCCTTTTTATATGACCACAGAACTGATTGCAACTTCAAAAAATAAATTATGGTTAGCGGCGATTAAACCCCCAATGTACAGTGTAGCAATTATGCCCATTTGGGTGGGAACTGCTGTTGCTGTCTTTGAAACTTCTACAATTAATTGGAGTATTTTTACCACCTTTATCACGGCGGCTATTTTAATTTTAGCCTGGGAAAATCTACTTAATGATGTCTTTGACTCAGAAACCGGAATTGATAAAAATAAACATCATTCTTTAGTTAATTTAACTGGAAATAAATCTTTTGTTTTAGCCATTGGCAATAGCTGTTTAACCTTAGCAATATTAGGTTTATTAGCAATTTGTTGGTGGCAAAAAGATTTAACTGTTTTAGGGTTAATTATTTTATGCTGTGGATTAGGCTATTTATATCAGGGGCCACCTTTTCGTTTAGGTTATCAAGGATTAGGGGAATTTTTATGTTTCTTTGCCTTTGGGCCTTTGGGAGTTTCTGCCGCCTATTATAGTCAAACTCAAACCTGGTCATGGGTCTGTTTAGCCACATCAATTATTGTGGCAATTCCCATTACTTTGGTTCTATTTTGTTCCCATTTTCATCAAGTCGAAGATGATATTACGGCGGGAAAGGAANNTCCGATTGTTCGTTTAGGAACAGAACGGGGTGCAAAACTTTTACCTTGGTTTTGTGGTAGTATTTTTATGCTGACGGGTGCATTTGTCCTATTAGGAATATTCCCAATTTGGACGTTACTCAGCTTTGTTGCAATTCCCCCTGCGATTAAACTTTGTCGCCATGTCAGTCAATACCATAACCAGCCTAACTTAGTCAGCAATTGCAAGTTTATTGCTATTTCTCTACAGTTTTGGAGTGGTTTACTTTTAGGGATTGGTTTTATTTTACATTAATTGAATCTATTGTTAGGGTGGGTAAATTCCACCCGTAACCAAAAAAAGTAAATATGAGGTTAAATGATGATACAATTTATTCCCTTAATTGGCAGGACATTTTTAGCAACAATTTTTATACACGCTGCTATTAATAAAATTTTTGATTTTGCCAATACCCAAACGATGATGACAGAAAAAGGATTACCTTTCGCTGGGGTATTATTAGGAGGAACTATTGTTTTTCAAATTTTAGGCGGATTATCTTTAGTATTAGGTTATAAAACTCGTTTAGGTGCTTGGCTTTTAATTCTATTCTTAATTCCAACAACTGTAATATTTCATAATTTTTGGAATGTTCCCTCAGAAAAAATTGATTTCTTAAAGAATTTATCCATTATTGGCGGGTTACTAATGATTACCTATTTTGGAGCCGGGCCAGTTAGCGTTGATGAACATATTACCATGAGTAATACCGATTTTACCGAATAAATTAATCTCAAATCATAAAGCAGTGCGAGCGTCCCCGCTCGCTGGTATTAATAGAATTGAAGATTAGCGAGCGAGGACGCTCGCACTGCTTTAGAGCAATTCTTGAATCTGTTTTTGATTTAATTTTCCTTGAGAATTGCGAGGTAATTGTTCTACAGAAATCCATAATTTAGGATGTTTAAATTTAGATAATTTTCCTAAAATTGCTTGTTCTAATTTAACCTCTGAAAGCTGTTGATAATTAGCAACATACACCGCCACCACAATTTCACCCCAATATTGATCAGGTTTTCCAATAACACAAATATCTTTAACTAAACCCGTTGAAAGAATTACCGCTTCTACTTCGGCGGGAAATACATTTTCTCCCCCACTAATAATTTTATTACTCTGTCTACCCACTAATGTTAAATATCCCCGTTCATCCCAATATCCTAAATCATCCGGTGTGAAACAATTAATCCGCAATTGAGGATCAAAATTATCTTGATAATATCCTAACATTAAAGAATCGGATTTAATCCTAATTATTCCCGATTGATTGTTTTTTAATTCTTCTCCATTTTGATCATATATTTTAATCTTAGCATGGGGTAAAACATTTCCGCAACTATTATTACCGCCTAAAAAATCCGAGGGTTTTAAAGTAACAATTTGGGAGGCGGTTTCTGTCATTCCATAAGTTAATGCTAGGGGAATTTGATGTAAACGACTCTGTTCTAATAACTCTAACCAAGGAGGCGCTCCTCCTAATAATACTATCTGAAATTTAGATAACCAATGGGTTAAGGAGGGATGTTGTAATAAACGGTGTAATTGAGTAGGAACTAAGGAGATAAAATAGTTAGTAGGATTAAAATTAACCCAGTCTTCTGCTGCTACGGTTTTAAAAGAAGTTATTATAAATTGTCCGTCTGTTAAAAGCGATCGCATCCACTGCATTAATCCGCTAACATGATAAAGAGGTAAAGTACAAAAAGAATCAATATTAGGGGTCTGAAAATACTGCTGGACACCTAGAACTGAAGCTGTTAAACTATCCCAATTATGGACAGTAAACTTGATATTTCCCGATGTTCCTCCGGTGGGAATCATAATCAAATCTTGGAGAATTTCATTATTATTATTGGATTGGTTTTTACATTCTGAAATCTGACCTTGAGATATCAATAAATTGGGTTTAACTAATTGATAAACTTGTGTCCATTCCTGTTGTCCCCATTGTGGGTTGCATAAAAAAACCGGACATTTGGCTGTTAACGTAGCAATAAAAGCCGATAAGAATAAAATCGGGTCAGATTCTGATATTAGAATTTTAGGATGATTTTTATTTGATTTAATCCATTGATTGATGTTTTGTAAATGAGTTTTAGAAATATCTATAAAATAGTTTTGATTGTTTAAAATTAACCGATTTTGAATTTTATCAATTAGATTCATATTTAACCCGGTTGAGAACCCCCTAAATCCCCATTAAAAAGGGTGACTTTGAATATTAAATACATATTAACCCGTAGGGGCGGGTTCTGCAACAATATTTGACAATAACAAACAATCTAAATAAACCCGCCCAACCCCACAAAAAAATACATATTAACCCGTAGGGACGGGTTCTGCAATAATATTTTATAATAACAAATAACCTAAATAAACCCGCCCAACCCATCCCAAAACCCGATTAATTGTTAATTATTGTCAGGGTTCGGGGCGGGTTTAGATAGTTTTGGGGTGGGAATTTGAGATGGACTCGAACCCGCCCCTACGGGATTTTTATTTTTTATTTTGAGCAGATTTTGAACAATATTATTGATAATTAGTCAGAATATTTGATCATCACAAACAATCTAAATAAACCCGCCCCACCACATAAAAAATCCCATTAATCGTTAATTTTTGCATGGGGTTGGGGCGGGTTTAGATAGTTTTGGTGTGGGAATTTGAGATGGACTCGAACCCGCCCCTACGAATTTTTTTTACATTTTGAACAATTTGGCTTACTTATAATCCTTCTTCTTGTCTTTGTGTCTTAGTGACTTTGTGGTTAATTAATATTATTTTCATTACACAAACCAATGATTAATTCCAAATCCAACCGCCCGCTCATATAATAACAGTTCAGAGGCAATTTTTAAAGCGGAATTTTGACCGATATCGGTTTCAAATACAGAAGAAAAAACCGTATCAATTTTATGGGTTTTGCAAAATTGTTTGAGTTTTTTAGGAGATCCAAAAATAGCGGGTTTAATCACAAAAATATCTGACCATCCCTGTTGATAACAATAGGTTAATTGTTGTAAATTAGCAACGGATTCATCTAAAGCGAGGGGGGTAGAATAGCGATCGCATAATTCTAACATTAAATCTAATTGAGCAATAGATAAAGGTTGTTCTAAAAATTCAATTTCAATCAAGTCTTGATTAGCATTAATTAAATCACAGGTTTCTAACCAGTGTTGCGCCTGCTCAAAGGTTAAGCCGCCATTTGCATCTAACCTGAGACGGATTTTTAGAAACCGGGTTTCTAGGTTAATTAACTGTTGAAAAATATTGATTTCTTCTGTAATATCATCAACGCCTATTTTCCATTTTAAAGTCTGATATCCTTGCTGAAATAGGGTTTTCCAAGTGGTTAATACCGTTTCTCCTGTTGGTAATAATCCGCTATATTGAAGTTTAGATAAATCAAATAAACTGTTATGGTTTAACTCTATTAATGCCGACTCAAACCCAAATTGACAAGCGGGTAAACTGTCAGGAATTGTGAAAATAGTTTCTATTGAAATTATACGGGGAAGTTGTTGACAAAATGCGATCGCATCTTCTAATGTTTCCGACCCAAACCAACTTAAAGGGGCAATTTCTCCCCATCCGATATGACCCTGTTCATCGGTTAAACTTAAAATAATTCCCTCTCTAATATTCCAAATTCCGTGAGCGGTTTTGAGAGGAGTTTTAAACGGACGTTGATAGGTTTTAAATTGAAATTGATAATTCATTCTGATAAAAATTTAACAATTACATTAATCCACTGTTGCGGATTTTCAATTAAAATATTATGACCACAATTGGGGATAATTTGCAACTGGGAAACGGGACATAATTGGTTGATTTCTTGGTTAATATGTTTAAATTTGTGATCATATTCTCCCACTAACAACAATAGGGGTATTTGATTTTTTGGTAATTTTTCCCATAAAGAGGGTTGATTTCCTGTTCCCAAATAACGCAGGGATTTTGATAATTCAATGGGATTATTCTTTAAACGATGATCAAAAATTTGATCAAATTCAGGATGATTTTTTAAGGTTTGGAATAGGGGTTGATGATACCATTGTTCTAAAAATATTGAAAAATCTAAGGTTTGTAATTGTTCGGCTTTTTTAGTATCTGAAATCAACCGTTGTAACCTTTCTGATTCAGTTTTGAGTCCTGGAGATATGGATTCTAATATTACTTTTTGAAAATATTGGGGAAAATGCAGAGTTAAATATAATCCTAATCTTCCCCCCATAGAATATCCCATTAAATAACATTGAGAAATCTTCAGATGGTTTAATACCTCTATTAATGCGGTTGCTGTTTCCGGCATTTTATAATAAATATCCTCTCCTAAAACTTGGGTTTCTCCATGTCCAGGGAGGTCAATGGTTAAACAGCAAAACTGGGGAAACAGTGAGGAAATTCGGGTGTTAAAATCCTGACTATTTCCCAGAAATCCATGTAAAAATAAAATAACAGGTTGATTAATATTGCCGTTTATGGTATAATAAAAATTATAGTTTTTTAGCTTTAAAAACGGCATATAATTGGATCAAGTTATTAATCAAGTAGCCAATGTAAAAAGGGAACAGAAGCGGCACAGAAAGCCATAAATCCAAATAATCCGAATAACATTCCAAATAATAAAAATTCTTCTCCTTTTTGTTTAGCTAGTTTAACAATTAAATAACTGTAACCATAACAGGCGATAAAGAAAATAACGATAAATGCGGTGAAATAATATTGCATTGTGTTTTAACTCAAATTAGATTCAGCCACTTTTAAGCAGCTTTACTGATTATTGTACTAAACTTTTGTTAAATAGGGGCAGATTTGAAATAACTTGAAAAAATGCTGTAGTAGAGACGTTCCATGGAACGTCTCTACTACAGCTACGTCTTGTCGGGATATTAATAATAAATGAGTTTTAACGAATATTTTCTAAAGGAATATCTAAAAGGCCGTATTTATCCCATCCTGGAGCATCAAAATGCCACCATTCTGTAATTAAGGAAGTGAATCCTTGTTGTTTCATTTTAACAGCAAGTAAGTCACTATTACGACGAACTTGGGGGGAATTTCCGGGGTAATCTCTAGCAGCTTTGTCGGTAAAATCATCAAAGGCGGTTGGCATTTCTAATTCAGCCCCTGTGCGTAAATCAACTAAGGTTAAATCAACTGCCGCCCCTCGGTTATGACGAGACCCTTTAGCGGGGTTTGCCACATAACGACTATCGGGTAAAATTGCCCACATTTGACGAGTCACAGAAAGGGGACGATAACAGTCATAGACTTTTAATCCTAACCCCATTTCTTCTAAATCTTGTTGTACTCTTGATAGGCGTTGAGCAACATCAGAACGTAATAAACATCGGGGAACAGAATAGATTTTTTTCTTTAAAAAATTGTTGGTTGTGGCGTAGCGAATATCGTGACGAATATTCAGGTTAACGCTTTTAATATCAACTAATTTGTCCGTTTCTGGAACTTGGTTATAATCTTGAATTACTAGGGGAGGAGGAGACGCAGGAGGGGAAGCAGGAGGAAAAGCAACAGGGGGGGTTAAATTTTGAGCATTAACCGGGTAACAGTTAATACCCAAAATTAGGAATAAAAATAAGAATAATCGCATCATGAGTTTAGAAAGCATAAGGTTAAAATGATGGTGATGTAATTAGTTAGAAACCGGGTTTATTTAGGACAAAATCTTGTAGGGGCGAGGCGCGCTTCGCCCCTACGATGAATTAGGTTTAAAAACCTGGTTTATTTTTATATATCTAACCGTTGATAGATTTGATCGAGGTTTTTCAAGTGCTGTTTAGGATCAAAACAAGTATCAATTTCTGCGGGAGATAATTGAGCTTTAACTTGTTCATTTTCTCTAATTAAAGTTTGGAAATCCCCATCGGTTTGATTCCAGGCAATATGGGCGCAAGATTGGACAATTTTGTAGGCTTCTTCGCGGTTAATTCCTTTTTCAACTAAGGTTAATAACACGCGCTGACTAAAGACAACACCACCATAAAGGTTCATATTGCGCTTCATATTTTCGGGATAAACTAACAGATTCTTGACTAAATCTGTTAGTTCAACTAACATAAAATGAGCCACAGTTGAAGAATCAGGTAATATCATTCGTTCAACGCAACTATGGGAAATATCCCGTTCATGCCAGAGGGCAACATTTTCTAATGCAGCCACCGCATTTCCCCGAATAATTCGCGCCATTCCTGTTAAGCGTTCACTGCGAATAGGGTTGCGTTTATGGGGCATCGCAGAAGACCCTTTTTGACCTTTAGCAAAGAATTCTTCTACTTCTAAAACATCGGTGCGTTGGAGGTTACGAATTTCTACCGCAAACCGTTCAATACTAGCGGCTAATAAGGCTAAAGTTTGCACATATTCCGCATGAATATCCCGGGAAATAACTTGTGTGGAAGCGGTATCGGGTTCGAGTCCTAAATTGCGACAAGCGATCGCTTCTACCCTAGGATCAACGTTAGCATAGGTTCCCACGGCCCCAGAAATTTTACCCACCGCCACGGTTTGACGCAGACGCACCAAACGCTCCCGGTTACGAAAAACTTCCGCTAACCATCCGGCCAATTTAAACCCAAAGGTGATCGGTTCAGCGTGGATACCATGGGATCGACCGATCATAACCGTATCTCGATGTTGTTGCGCTTGGTAACGAATGGCCTGACTTAAGGCTTCGGTGCGTTCTAACAACAGATCCACACTGGCCACTAATTGCAACCCTAAGGCCGTATCCAAGACATCAGAACTGGTTAAGCCTAAATGAATGTAGCGTCCGGCATCCCCAACATATTCGTTGACATTGGTTAAAAAGGCAATCATGTCATGGCGGACTTCTGCCTCAATTTCCAGCACCCGCTTGATCTCAAAATTCGCCTTGGCCTTAATTTCCTCAACGGCTTCTGATGGAATATATCCTAACTCTGCCTGCGCCTCACAGACGGCTATTTCTACTTGTAACCAAGTTTGTAGCTTGTAAGTCTCTGTCCACAAATTGCCCATTTCGGGCAAAGTATACCGTTCTATCATATTGTAGTTTAGATTTTATCGCTTTGATGTTAAAAGAGACGTTAATCGGTAAACAGTAGACTCTGAGACAGTTTTAGCTCAATTTCCCCTCTGCGGTATCCGAGCGACGTCACTAACATCCCATTTAGCACAACTATCCTAGTTTAACTTTTGATGTGGATTAGCGATCGCAACCCTTAAAAAATAAATCATGGTAGAGACGTTGAATGCAGCGTCTCTACCATTGGAAATTAATTTTACGGGTTAACAATCACCTAGAATTAATATTAATCTAATTGATTAGGGTTAATTCCTAAATGTCGTAATTGTTCTTCAAGTTGTTGTATTTTTTGTTCGGCTAAACGGGTTTGTTCTTGAGATTGTTGCAGACGTTCTTCGGCGGTTAAATAACGGTTTCCCTGTTGATTATACCAATATAACCAATCTCTAGTAATTCCCAAATGGGTTCCCCGTTCTCGACCAATACCTAATTGTAATTCCGTTAACCAAACTCGTTCACCTGCTTGCAATTGGTATGTGCCATTTTCCAGTTTATAAACTTCTAAAGGCGGTTTTCGTTTGCGTAGGGGATTATAAACCACATAATATAATGCCCCCATTTCCGCATAAAATAGTTTCTTTTTCGTATATTCTCCCCGGCGTTTGTGAGACACCACCTCAATAACAAGAATCGGGACTTCGTGTTCTTCCCAAAGTACATAACTCAAGCGTAAATCTTCATCAATAATTCGAGGAACACCCACACTTAAAAACCCATCGGGAACAATAGCAGGTTGTTCAGGATCATAATAGATTCCCATATCAACCCCAAAAAACCAATCCATGCGTTCAGACCAAATAGAAGCGAGGAGAATTTTCAGGAGTCCGGGGATTAAATCTTGCAGTTCGTTATCCACAGGCGTATCATCAGAATCGGGTAAATCTTCCGCAGAAGGTAAACAAAGACCAGGATTATATTTTAATAGCATTATGGGGTAGGGGATTAAAAGTCAGGTTATATGTTGATTATAACAAAAGGGAAAGGTTCTATTTTGCTTTAAACTAGGATTCTCTTGAGTTTTATGATATTATTAATAATATTTCTATTCATCCCTTGACTGATAAACCTGTGTTACTAGAGCCACTTTCTCAAAATTGTAGAGACTCACAACTATCTAACCTTGATCAAATTACCTGTTTAGATAACCAACTCCAACAATATTTCTCAGAACAGTTAATTTTAAATTCAGAACTAAATCGAACCTTAGTTAGTTTTCAAGGGAATAAAACTAAAGCTCTTTATCGGTGTTTTAAATATAAAGAAGCATTCTCAGCCTCTCTAGTTGAATATTTACTAGAAAAGTACAATATTAATCAGGGTAATATTTTAGATCCCTTTGCTGGGAGTGGAACAACTTTATTTGCTGCTAATTCTCAAGGAATTAATGCGGAAGGAATCGAATTACTTCCCATTGGTCAGGAAATTATCAATACTAGAAAAATCATTGATTTAGATTTAAGTTTAGAAGATTTAACCAGAATTCAATACTGGAAAAATCAAAAACCTTGGCTAAAAACAAAAGAGTTAGATCCTTTACCCGAACTGAGAATTACAAAAAGTGCTTATCCTGAAGAAACAAAAGCATCTATTGAAAAATACAGGGTTGCTTTATTTCAAGAAAATGAACAGGTAAAAAGCCTATTACGTTTTGCCTTATTATGTGTATTAGAAGAAGTTAGTTATACTCGCAAAGATGGTCAATATTTGCGATGGGATTATCGGTCAAACCGTCAACAAGGGAAGATACCTTTTAACAAAGGAAAAATCCTCAACTTTGAACAGGCTATTGTTAATAAACTGGATGAAATTATTCAGGATATTCAGCCCCCGAGTCAACAATTAGAACTGTTTTCTAAGCATCAAGATAAAGGAAGTCTTAGACTCTATAAAGGTTCATGTTTGGATATTCTTCCTACCTTACCTGAAAATGTCTATAATGCAGTGATTACTTCTCCTCCTTATTGTAATCGTTATGACTATACTCGAACCTATGCGTTAGAATTAGCGTTACTTGGCGTGAATGAAAAAGAACTGCTGCAACTTAGACAACAGATGTTAAGTTGTACTGTGGAAAATAAAGCTAAAGATTTATTGAAAATAAATCCGGAATGGAAAACAGCAATTAATATCACAGACAATCAAGATCTATTACAATCTATTTTAAATTACTTAGAGGAACAAAAAGCGCAAGGTTTATTAAATAATAATGGAATTACTAGAATGATCAGAGGCTATTTTTATGAAATGGCTTGTGTGATTCAAGAGTGTGGTAGAGTTATGAAACCTCATACACCTTTAATTATGGTAAATGATAATGTTCGTTATGCCGGGGTCAGTATTTCTGTAGATTTAATCCTCTCAAAAATAGCTGAGGAATTAGGATTTTATATTGAAAATATTTTAGTATTACCCAATGGTAAAGGAAACAGTAGCCAACAAATGGGAATACATGGACGGGAATTTTTAAGAAAGTGTATTTATATTTGGAGAAAGTGTAAATGATCTCGAAAAAACCCTATATTCAACATTTAACAAGTAGTGATGATCTGATTACGGATTATCAAGCGAATCGATCAGGTTTTGTTGTTTTAGCATTAGAAAAAAACCGGAGAGCAACCCCATTTATTGAACAAGCAAGAACCCTAAAGTTATTTGCATTCCAAGCTAAAATGCCTGCTGATCTTGTAAATATTACAGATATACAACCTGCTTTACTAACAGCCGCAGGATTATCTGAGAAAGCCATAAAATATTTAGAAATTCAAGATAAAATAGATGCAATAGAAGGATTAATTAAAAACTTTTTAGCACCTGCGGGATCAAATTTTGTAGAAGAGTTGGTTTTTCGATTTTTATTAACACGCGGAGAGACCTTAGGGGGAACAATGCGGAATGCTGGCGGAATTATAGCACAACGGAAACTCATCCGCACCCTAATTTCTATCCGCAGAATTTCAGGAAAATCTTATCGCTGGCTACATTCTGCAACTAATCAATGGGTGCAAATGCTAGAAGATGATTCTGACATTGAGTTATATTTAAAAGGTTTAAGTTGGCAAAATGAACTAGAAAATCGCACTTTAATATTTAATCAAAAAGTTACTTTAGTGGGTAATAATGTAGATTTATGTTTATTGAACTGTGCTTCAGAAAAACTCACTAAAAAAGAACAATTACCCTCCAATTATATTGCATTAGGAGAATTGAAAGGAGGAATTGATCCAGCAGGTGCAGATGAACATTGGAAAACAGCACGAACCGCGTTAGAACGCATTGTAATTGCATTTTCAAAAATAGAACTTCAACCCCATACTTTTTTTATTGGTGCAGCAATTGAAAAAAATATGGCTAGAGAAATTTGGCATCAATTGGAAACAGAACGTTTAGAAAATGCAGCTAATCTAACAAATGATCAGCAAATGGCTTCTATCTGTCGATGGATATGCCATCTTTAGTTTTTGGTGCGTGTGCGGGGCTTACGCACCCTACAACTATTAAAATTTTTACCTGGATTTTGATTGGGATTTTGGTGCGTGCGCTTCGCTTANNCGCTTCGCTTACGCACCCTACGAGTTGGATATAAAAAAATTAAACAACTTTTGTTAATACAAACACACTCCCTACATTTCCCCGTGCGATTCTTAAGTCTTGATCTAAATAGGTAATATCTAACCAACCTTTTTGATCACGCGCTTGTAAACTAAAGTCAATCGCAATGAATTTTTTCCCCTTTTCAATATCCGCAATCAAATTATTAGGAGATTGATAACCAATAAATCTTTGAGAACCGATAATAAAGCGATTAAATTTAACATTAACTCGTTTTTCTGAAACGGGTTCAAATTCTGCCGCGACACTAACTAATCCTTCTAATAAGGGTAAACTTTGAACTTCTGCAATATTATAAACTTTCCGATCCGCAACCCGAATACATTGATAAATTTGTCCTAATTCAAGTAAGGGAAAACGACCAATTCCTAATAATTCATCGCTACTGGTATATAATAGCCCNNCCGCCAATTTCCTTCTAACAGTTGAGGAACTTCTAGGGGGCGGGGGTTGGGGTTGAAGTCTTCGAGTTGAGTCAGGGCGGATAAAATAGCGGCTTTATCGGTTTCGGTGGCCAGTAACCCGCGATTTTTTCCCGCAATCATTTCTAACAAAAGGGCTTTTTTTTGATTAATCATAGCTTAAACTTATGTCTCATTAATAATTAGTTAGCTATTTTAAATCTATCAGACTCAAAATAGATTTAAAAAATATGATACTGTCCATAACCAATGATTGTGTAAAATTAGATTAAGTCTAACTCAATTATATTTGACACCGGAAACTAAAAATGCTTAATCCATCCTTGCGAGAAATTCCAGCCCATGAACCTGCTGATGTGATTCCTTCTAAACAAGAAATTTCACTTCTGGCTTGGTTGGAATCCACCGGACGTCTAATCGAGCGAGATACCGTCATTAGCACTACAACCGTTGACTACTTGGAGGAGGAGGAAGATATCTCGGAACTGATCTCCGTTGATGATCCCGCTTATGATGATGACGATGATGATGACGATGAAGATTTATCGGAAAGCTAGAAATAGAGGCTAGGGAACTGTCACTGGTTAAGTTAACTAGCTGTTTCTAATATTTTGATTTTGTGGTGTTGAGGATAAAAAATTTTCTGTGGATAGCAAATTTTACTCGGTTAAATCATTCAACTGGTCTGGACAAAAATTATTGTTTTTCCTAAGTTTAGGATTGAGTGTGTTCGCCTTTAGTTTAGATCGGGTGAACAATAATTTATTTCAAGTTCACGGGTCGTTATTTTTACCCGGTTTGGTGTGTGCGATCGCGGTTTCTGTTTTGGGATATTGGGCAATTCCTCTTTTAATTAAGATTAAAGCCGGACAATTTATTCGAGAAGATGGTCCCCAAGCCCATTTACAAAAAGCCGGAACTCCAACGATGGGTGGGATATTTTTTATTCCGGTTGGAGTGGCGATCTCTTTAATTTTAACTCAATTTCATCCGAATGTAATTGCCGTTTCTGCCTTAACTTTAGCCTACGGATTTATTGGTTGGTTAGATGATTGGCAGATTTTAAGGCGTAAATCTAATCAGGGGATTTCTCCTAAAATGAAGTTGGCGTTGCAAGTTAGTTGTGCGACGCTATTTTGTTTGTGGTTAGTATTAACTCAATCTTCAAGTTTAACGACGGTTGCTTTACCATTAGGACTCGCAATTCCCTGGGGATTATTATTCTGGCCTTTAGCAATTTTTGTCCAAGTTGCTGAAAGTAACGCTACCAATTTAACCGATGGAGTTGATGGTTTAATGGGCGGGTTAGGTGCGATCGCATTTCTCGGTTTAGGGGCTTATGTCGCTCCCACTGCACCGGAATTAACCACTTTTTGTGCTTGTATTAGTGGCAGTTGTTTAGGATTTGTTACCCACAACCGTAACCCGGCAAAAATATTTATGGGCGATACGGGAGCCTTAGCATTGGGTGGAGCTTTAGCAACGGTTGCCTTATTAACTAATAGTTTGTGGGTGTTATTAATTATCAGTGGGATTTTCTTCGTGGAAACCCTATCTGTGATTGCTCAAGTTGGCTATTATAAAGCTACAAAAAACTCTGAGGGTGTGGGTAAACGTCTGTTCAAAATGGCTCCTTTACATCACCATTTAGAATTATCAGGATGGCAAGAAACCCAAGTGGTCGGGAGTTTCTATTTAATTAATGCTATCTTAGTATTAATCACCCTTTTCCTGGGATACAATTCTTTCTAGGTTTTTTGCCTAATCATGATTAACCTTTCTGTTGTCATCCCGGTTTATAATGGCGAAACGGATTTGCCGGATTTAATTGAATGTTTGCGATCGCAAACCTATCCGGCTAATCAAGTAGAATATTTATTAGTTGATAACAATAGTCAGGATAATTCCGTCTCTATTGTTCAAGAATTAGCCCCATCTACGACAATTAATATTCGTTCCTTATCAGAAAATAATATCCAAAGTTCCTATGCCGCTCGCAATGCCGGAATTAGAGTTGCAACCAGTGATATTATCGCTTTTACGGATATGGATTGCCGACCCGAACCTCAATGGTTAGAGGAGTTAATTAAACCCTTTTATAACCATAATATTGGTCTAGTTACGGGTGAAATTATCGCCTTACCTAGTCACAATTTATTAGAAAAATATGCCGATAAACAAGAAACTTTATCCCAAAAACATACCTTAAATAATAGCTTTTTACCCTACGGTCAAACCGCTAATTTAGCCATTCGCCGCGTTATTTTTGAACAGGTTGGTTTGTTCCGTCCCTACCTAACAACTGGGGGAGATGCGGATATGTGTTGGCGGATTCAACAACAAACCAATTATCAATTAGAATTAGCATCTCAAGCAATAGTTAAACACCGTCATCGGTCTACCTTAAAATCATTAAAAAGTCAGTGGCGACGCTACGGAGAATCTAATCGTTATTTGCATGAACTTCATGGGATTAATTTAATGAAAGAGTTAACACCTTCAGAATATTTATATCGGTTAGGACGTTGGATTTTAAAAGAATTACCCCTGGGTACGGTCAAACTATTAACTGGAAAAGCCGAAATCGTGGATTTAATTAGTACCCCAATCTCATTATTTAATGGAAATGCTCGTTTCCAAGGACAACAACAGGCAAAATTATCAGAGCAAGCGAAATTAATTGAACGACTTTAAAATTGAAGTGTTATCACAACTATTTTAACCCTTTTTAGG
>DMPJ01000400.1:385-2964 GCA_003456035.1 Planktothrix sp. UBA8402 | reverse complement strand
CCGGATTCACAGTCCCCCTTGGTAGGGGGGGGAACTGGATTCAAAGTCCCCCTTGGTAAGGGGGGTAGGGGGGTCAAAAGGGCTGTGTTAATGATTTATCGTCTTTGCATCATCCGTAAAGCATCGGGACTAGGGCTATATTCATAACCGTAGGGAGCGCGATCGCTGTCATCCAAAATTTGAGGCGTGACTAACACAATCACTTCCGCCCGTGAATTTTGCTTATTGGTTCTGCGGAACAAAGAACCCAGAATGGGTAAATCCCCCAATAATGGAATTTTGCTGACTGTAGCCCGTTCCTGTTCCTGAATGATCCCCGATAAAATCAAGGTTTGACCATCACGCAAACGGATTAAACCCGATTCGACAGTCCGGCTGAGAATCTGACGGGCAAAATCACCACCACCAGCATCGACTTGATCTCCGGGGGCACTGACAGTAGGATTAACCCGCATGGAAACAAAGCCATTATCATCAATCCGTTCCACGTTAACATCCAAGGTTAAACCCACATCTTGAAAGGTAAAGTCTTTGCTGTCCCTTGTGCCGGAAACCGTGTCTACAAATGTTGTTGTGACTGATTTAACAATTTCTTCAACTAACCTGACTTTGGCGGTTTCACCCTCCTGAACCACTAAGGTCGGATCGGTGAGAATCTTAGCATTACCACTAATAATTTGAGCGGTTAAAGTTGATAAGAACTTGCGGGGATATTGGAAAAAGGGAAAAATACTATTAGTGGTTGAACCTAAACCCGTTAAAGCTCCAGTGGCTAAATCTCGGGTAAAGGGTGTGTACTCGGACACCCCAACTTGACCCGGACGCTCGGTTACAGGGGCAATCGGGTCTAAACTAACCCCTCCTCCGGGGGCAGTTAAAGGATTAATCGCCACTCCATTGCGATTATAAAAAGGAGCCTGATCAGCAAGGGGAGTATTCGGAATAATCGGTCGCCCATTAATCCCACTGGTCGCGGTTGTTCGGTTCGGGGGATTAATCCCACCAAAATTAACCGATGCTGCACCACCATCATTGACAAAGAAGGTATCGTTAATCCCAAAGGAGAAACTACTACTGGCGGCTTCTTCTCCGCTTAAATTGACGTCAACAACTTTAACGTTAACGGCTACTTGACGTTGACGTAAATCCATCTGTGTCAACATCGCGACGGCGGTTTCCACAAGGTGTGCCTGGCCAACAAGAGTAATAGAATTGAGTCGATCATCTACGGAGATGGATAATCCCTTCAGCACTAAGGGACTGCCAGACTCTTTAGCCGACAATTCTGTAATTGTTGGTGTTCTGGTCTCAACGAATCTGGAATTAACTCCTGTTCCCACCTGCTCAATACGGACTTGATCGACCTGAATTTGAGTTCCTGCCCCTTGACTACTCAAAAAACCTGCTGCGGTCTTTGCTGGAACTTGATTCAGTCTGAGACTACGAACCACAATATCACTGGCAGCAGTGGGGAGTTTAACCCCGACAAAAATCGTATTCCCGACACGATTTGCTTGTAATCCACTTAAACGCAAAACATAGTTAAAAACATCCTCAACGGATTCATTTTCAATATCTAAGGATATTTTTCGCCCTAGGATTTGTTTTTCTTCCTGCTCGCTATTGGGTGCTCTAAATTCACCAGTGGAGTCTTCTTTGACCAAATTACTGATTGCTAAGTTGAGTCCAGCAGTTCTAGCTAATAATGCTAAAACATCACTAACAGGAGCATCTCGCAATACTAAACGAGGAATTCTTTGAGTGGTATTTAGTCGAATTGCGGGGATTCCGGCGTTAATATTAGAAACAGCAATATCTCCCAAGGGTGGAGGGACAGCCCCGGAAAGGAAAGGAGGAGCCGCATCGGAAGGACGAATCCCACTCTGGGGAACATTGCGGCCACCAATGGTAATTTGAGGATCGGGAACTAATACGGGTTGAGCGCCTCTGGCTGGGGGGTTAGAAGCTGTTGGGGGCGGTGCTGCTGGGGGGACTTGATTAGGTACTTGGGCAACAGTTCCCGAACCCATACTAATCACAATCCCTTCGTTAGACCCTTGCATAATTCGGGCTTCGGGGGAACCATTCACCCCACTGACAATCACCCGCACACTGGTAGAATCAAGTTGAGTCACCACCACAGAGGCAATACCAGGGATAGGATTATTTTGTTGAAAGTTTTGTTTTTGAGCCGGAAGTTGGGTATTAATAATATCGGCAACAAAATCATTGCCCCGTCTGACCACAAAAACTTCTGGTCTTTCTCCACTTTTAGTGACTAATATTAAAGCGACTTCCCCATTCATTTCCACCAGTCGGATATCCTGGACTTGAGTTTGTGCAAATGCCGGGGTTGGTGCCACAATTGCGATCGCAGCACCAGTTAAAATTCCTGTACCAATTCTTTGAAAATGTTTCACGTTTGCTCCTCAACACAATATGTGACATACTCCCACATCAAATCTGAGTACAGATTATGATGTGGGCTTCTTAGCAGCCCGATGAAGGGTATGCAAGATTTCCTTAATGATACTGTTATCCATAGAACCAACTACAGAAAGATTCCCACTACGGCGTTT
>DMPJ01000400.1:0-358 GCA_003456035.1 Planktothrix sp. UBA8402 | reverse complement strand
CAAAGAGTTTTGCTCGTCCCAATAATCTCGGATACTACAATCGGTAAAAATAATTTCGTTCCGATAACTGAGTACCATTGAAGTATAAGCGGGTTTTTGTGAAATGACGACTGCCCCAGTTTTTTCTACTATGTAGTTCAGCGTCGTAAAAAATTGCCCAAAGGCAGCATCTTGCCAAGATTTATTTAGTCCCGATTTAGCAGATTGCCCATTGGGTAAATACTTCCCATCCTCATCTTGTTTAACCTTGTTTCGCTTGGTTAAACCTTTAAGATTTAAGTCTTCATGGAAAAAGAATTTAGCTCCCGATCTCGCCAATTTATGAGCAGTTTTGTAATGGAAGTCTTTACGAGAACGA
>DMPJ01000552.1 GCA_003456035.1 Planktothrix sp. UBA8402 | reverse complement strand
GCGGTATTTGTACGTTAGTTGCATTGTGAAAACTTCCTTTTTTTCGACCTTCTCGTAGTATAGATTATTTCAACATTTAGATGGTACATTACCCGAAATATAATTGTCGGACTCCGTACCTCCGTCCGACGAGCATTTCATCCGGTGCGGTGATTTATTCGGGGTACTCCGCGCCAGCGCTCCGAGACATCCCCTCTAAATACACCGAGGGACTTCCCTGCTGTTAGTTAATAATAAACGCTATGCTTACGTTCCCCGCCTAATTTTTTCCCATAACTGTTGATACTGTTTAACAGAATTTGGCGAAAGCGGTTGGAGAAAATCACTGTTTTCTAAAATAGCTTTGTCAGGAAATAATAAAGGATTTTCCCTTAAAGATTGGGGTAACTCTTGTGGGTTCATACCTAAAATAATCGGCGATGTGGTGGCGGTTAATAATGATAGTTGAGTCGCAACTTGGGGCGACCAACAAAAATCAATCCACTTATCTGCTAAAGTCGCCGTAGGAGAAGATTGAACCCCCGCAGGTTTCACCCATAAATTCAACCATAACGCCGTACCAGATTTAGGAACAACGGCGGCTAACCCGTTTTGATATTGAACTTCTGGGGAAATATCCGTAGACCAACCCACTGCTAACCAAGTATCCCCTAACATTAACGGTTTGAGATAACTATTAGAATCATAAAGTTTAACGTTTTGATGCAGTTTTAGCAGTTCGGATTCTAGGTTTTTGACTTTACTTAAATCGGCAGTATTATAAGAATGACCTAATTTTTTTAAGGTTAAACCAATAACTTCCCGCGCTTGATTTGGTAAAGAAATCCGATGACGTAATTCCTGACGCCATAAATCATTCCAATCTTCAGGAGTCCATCCCAACGCCTTAAACTTATCAACCCGATAAATAATTACTGTACTTCCAGCAACGTAGGGCGCCGCCCAAATTTTACCCTTGGGATCAAATTTACCTTCAGTATTGCGTCTAACAATATTTTGCCAACGGGACGGGAGTTGTGACCACTGCGGCCATAATTTCGGCTCAAGGGGTTGAATTAATTGTTGTTGAATTGCTGAATGTAACCAAAAATCTCCTATCATCACCAAATCAGCTTGAGACGACGGCTGAGTTGAAGGTTGGGACTTCCATTTTTGCAATAGTCCAAATAAATCTTTGATTTGCGGTTGGGGAACAAAATTAATCACACCCTGATTAGATTGTTGTCGAAACTTGTTCACCATCTGTACGGGAACCGAACCCTTGAGGACTTCAACCGTCAGCGCCGTAGCTTGTTTACATCCTGCTACGACACCGACCATTAAAGCACTGATTCCTTGTAGAAAAAACCTTCGCTTCACTATCGCTACTCAATACGTTTCTCTAAATACTGACCAATCATAGTTTGTTCCCCAGCGCGTGAAATAATCGTTTGTCGGGTGCGGTATCGTTGACCAACCAGTTTAATTTCTTCTTCAAACATAGAACCATTGTACTCGCTTTTCAGACATAACGTATTCACAGCCAGCAAATAAAATTGGGCGATCACGGGTTTTGGTGTCATAAACCCCTGATCTCGATAGAGTAAGCTGTCACAGACCCCAAACCGAGTTGATCCGGTGGACATTTTCTTACCGGAGACGGAATTGGAGCTTTTCCAAGTCACTTTTGACCCACAACTGAGGAGCATCGGGTCGTCTAATTGGTGTANNTTTGGGCAATATCGAGCAAATCAGGACAGCCTGGTTCTAAAAACTCTACTATAATCTCGCTGGCTACCTCTTGGGTGTCTCCCTCTGGAAGTGTATAGTAGCGCCGTTCGGAATACCAATTTCCCACACTGCGGCAAAAATAGTCCGCCACTTGGAAGGCAATATTACGGGGGTTTTGCTGGATCAGGACTTTCATTGGTGGCTGCTCCTAAACACGATATTAACTGATGAGATTCCCTCACGGGAGAGGAAAAAAGTCAAATATTTGTCACAATTATTAATATAACCACAACAAACTCAAACTGGCAATCTTTTAACCCAAACAACCCCAACCAAATCTAGCACCTCGTCTTTTATACCACATCAAAACAGCAATCGCCTTGATTAACTGGCCGTCCAACAACGAAAAAATCAGAGACCGTCATGTAATATGATGTTACAATGTATCAATAAATTATCAAAGTCTTAAGTAAATTACTTAGGTTTAAGATTTTATTGAGTTAAAAGATACTTGTTAAAAACCAGTAAATTTACTGTTTTCTAATCAAAGATTTAGCTGTAATCTAAGGAACGGAAGGTTTTTCGAGTCAATTCTTTCCTGCACCCAGAGGAGTTAGGCCATGAGTTATCTTAGTAAAACAACCACAGTACAGCCCCCAACACCAGCGATTTTGACACAATCCTGGGTTATTTGGGAGTCTGTTGATATCATCGAAACAAACGGGATTAAATTTGACACCAGCAGCTTATATAAACTTCTCGAAGAGGAACTAGAAGCACAACAAGTTCCCATCGATATTGTTTGTACCAAAGCGGGTTGGATTGTAGAAGGTGCCAGAGGCAATCTCAAAATTGATCAGGATAGAAGAGATAGGATAGCAGCAACTCTTCGGAACTCAATTTATACCAATATGCAGTTTATTGCTGGTATTGATTACTTCGGCGATTCCAATTGGGCAGCTGTCCAAATGATGATGATTGTCCAGCCAGAAAAGCCTCCTGAACTGCCTTCAGCACCAATACGACCTCAAGCAGTTAACACTCAACCTTTAATTCCAGATGCAGCTTTAGTTGTCTTGGGACTCATCGCTACTGGTCTGTTTTTTTCGGGGAATGGGGGTTTACAAGTCCTTGCCATACTTGGAGTAATTGGTACATTAGGAATTTACATCCAATCAAATTCTGAGGTAGCTAAAGCGAAGATCAAGTATGATTCGCAACTGGCTAGATATCAGGAGGAGGATGTAGAAAGAAACAGGCAAATAGAAAAAATTAATTTGGAAGAAGAAGAACTGAAGGACAATCGCCTATCAAGAAGTTTTCAGTGGGATGATTTGAGAGTTTTTCACAGAATAATGAATCAATTAACTAACAGAATTATCTGGGAAAATATGATTCAAAAAGGTGCCGTTGTTAAAGAATTTATCAATGAGACTAAAAACGAAGAGATTATCCCAAAAAGCAAGAAAAATATCCTTGATGAGTTTCAGTAAAAAATACCATGATCACTACTACATCTGGAATCAAATACTGGAGAGGTTCTTCACCCGGAACAGGTCAGCCTCAAGAAGTTGATACTTACAATTATCATGCTGTAAATGTCTTTAAGCTTAAAGGGGTTTCTGACTTTGCATCAGGTCGATTTAAGCTTATGGAACATTTAGATCCATCTGGAAGAGTTGGTTTTGTTGCCGGGTGGCAAAAAAGTTTACTCAAAAGTTTAGCTTATTTCAGCTATACCCAATTTGATGATCTCAGTGCTAACGCTTCTTGCGGGTATAGTCTGAGAATTGTTTATCATCCAGCGCCACAAGGATCTAAATCGACTGACGTATATTTCCTCGCACGGGTGGCAAGCAATAGCAGTCAAAAAATAGCAGATATTCTTCAACAAAAGCAAGCACAACATATTAAGAGTAGCTTGAGGTCGCCTCTCTACCAATTTGAGGAGAATACAAAAAATAAATTTGACTGGCGACCATCGTGGTTTGAGTCTAATCAACAGCTTTCTTGCTATGAAATTATCAAGTCAGAAGAAGTTTTTCCATGGCTAGACCCCGACGATAAACAACATCAAAACTTTTTTTACTCCCCAGGTGGCGTTCAAGTTAATAAGGCGAATAATATGGTAGCCTTTTTTGAGCAACTGCAAGGATATGAAGAACCTGTTTGTATTGATTTAACCTTAGTGCCGACCAGGGTTGAAGGCTATGAGAAAAAAATCATATCTCGATACTTAGAGGTACTCAATCAAATCAGTAAGGGTATCCCTGAAGAAGAGATCGATCCTGACAGCAATACCCAAAGAGCCAAGTCAGTTTATGAAGATATCAAGAAAAGGTATTATTCAGGGATAGTTTTTCTCTACAGTTTCCGTGTTTTCTCGCCTGATGGCGATGCTTGTCAAAGCGTTGCTAATCAGTTAGCCGCAACCTGTACAGCAAATACAATTAATCCGCGAGTTGTACAAGTTATTGATAGCCAATATGCAGTACAAACAGCCTTGCAAGTTAATATAAACGAGCAAAGTTGTACGCCTGGAATATGGGATACATCAGGGAAAATATTGCCTGGATCTCCAGGTGGGCCAGGAATGCTCAAAAGATTGCATCGCTTGGTAGATTTGGATGAAGCGGCAGCATTTTTTCGTTTACCCATTCCCATCAATCAGTCTTGTGCAGGTGTAGAGTACGATACAGGTTCAGCTTTTGTTTCTGAAACATCCAAGGATACAAAACATAAAACAATTACTATCGGTAACTACTATCGCAATGTTAAAACTAATCAGGTTTGTGAATTTGATATTGAGCAGCTAAAAACTCATCTGCTTGTCGTTGGGGGTTCAGGTAGTGGTAAGACAACAACTACTTTTAACATTTTAACTCAGTTATGGGAAAAGCACAGAATACCTTTTATGGTATTTGATCCCAAGGTGACACCAGAATATCGTTATCTAAAGCGACTGCCTGAATTTAAAGATGATTTGCTCATTTTTACCCCAGGTCAAGAATTAATTACTCCTTTTCGCTTTAACCCCTTTGATGTGATGCCTGGAATTGCACTACAGGAGCATATTTCGAGGATATTTGACTGCTTCATGGGAGCCTTGCCACTAGAAAATCCGCTACCGTCTTTTATTCAAGAAGCCATTGATTACTATTATGAAAGGAAGGGGTGGCAATTAGCTCACAGCAGGGGCGGAGATGTTGATCAAGAGGGGAAATCCTTAGAAATTCCTACAATGCAAGAACTGTATAACAAAGTTCTTGATTTAGCTCAAAAGAATTATGGAAGCGATCAAGAAGTAGGCGATCGCATTAAAGGAGCGCTCAAAGCCAGATTNNCCCCTGCCATTTGCGGAACTTCTTAGCAAACCCGTGATTTTTGAACTCGGTGGGTTAAATAAAGAAGAACAATCTTTATTTTCTCTGTTCATGCTAGTTTTTGTTTTCGAGTATATCCGTACTGTCAGAATTGGACAGTTTCAGCCACAACGCACGGGTGAAAGAGCAACAGATTTAGATTTACGCCATGTAATTTTAGTTGAAGAAGCCCATAATATGCTCGGAAAAGCCCAAACTTCTGGAGATGAGGCTAATTCAAAATCTCAAGTGGTTGATAAGTTTGCTCAAATCATGCGTGAAATGCGTGCAGCAGGTGAGTGAGTAATTGTCGTCGATCAATCGCCAGCAGCTTTGGCACAATCGATTGTAGATGCTACAAATTTAAAGCTAATGCACCGCCTACCTTCTCCCGATGATAGAGAATATCTCGGTAGGGCAATGTGTTTAACGGAAGGCGAAGCACAATTATCAGGTATTTTTTCACCTGGTGAAGCTTTCTATTATGTCCCTGGTTGGGATACCGCTCGCCGGGTAGCTACAGAAAATTTCAAGAATAAATCGGGAGTCAGAGAACAACTAGAAACATTTTTTACAGACGATGATGTTATTGCTTCTATGCGTGAGTTTATGGAGCCTGACAGAGAGCAGTTAATTTTAGCTTTTCAGGCTGCGATTTCTCGGTTACATGATGATATCATCAGTTTGAAGAAGCCGTTAGAAAGTAATCTACCAGATGTAGCTAAAGAGGGTATTAAGAAAGAAATCAAACAAAAAGAAGAGCAAAAGCAACGCTTTGAGTATGAAATTCAAATCTTATCTAGGAAAACTGGAGGTAATTAGTAGCCATGAGTGACTTCAAAAAATCCAAAAAAGTAGCCGACTCGAAGCGAAAAAATCAGGGGGATGTTTCTGATAGTAACAACCTGGATGTTTTAGTTGAGGATATTGAGCAAGCAGATCAAGAGGTTGATGAGCAGATACAAATTATTGAAACTAAGACGGAAGAACTCAAAAACCTGNNGAGAATCTTGATCAAAACTTAGAATCCGTCAGGGAGAAACTCGGTGAATTCGAAGGAGATGCTTTGCAAATTGCTTACCAGGAAATTAACCAAAAAATGGAGCAAAAAGCAACCGAGATTGATGAATCCAGAGGCAAGCTGGAAACAATTAAAGAAGATATGCAACAAAAACAGTCTGAAATGACAGAACAAATTGGAAAACGTGATGAAGCTTTGACAGAACTTGAAGAAGCAGAGCGAGAGTGTGATGCTT
>DMPJ01000270.1:1810-10974 GCA_003456035.1 Planktothrix sp. UBA8402 | reverse complement strand
TTACCAAGGGGGGTTAGGGGGGTAAAGATTACCTAATTACCTAAATTGTTAATAACTAATTTCTAATTATCAAAGGAAAAAAATGGTTGATCCCTATACAAATTATGACTCAGATTCTCCTAACGTCAATGAAATTGCCCAAGATTTTCGTCGTTTGGGTTATACNNGCAATCAATATTGGCAATAATTCCCATATTGCTTTTAATTTTCGTTCTGTTTTTAAGACCAGCTTCCCCTTCTAATTCTAACAATTCAGCCCTGGTTATAGTTTTAGGATATGGATGTTTATTTGCTTTGATTTTTACAATCTATTGGTGTTTCCGATACACTCAAATTGGCAGTAAACTAGAAAACCCGAACGAAAGACCCCCGAAAGCAGAAGTAGTTCACTCCCTATGGATTGGAATTGTGATTAATCTAATTGGTATGACCTGTGTAATTTTAGTAGGTTTCTTAATTGTAGGAACTTTATTATATCGGATGCTGACCTTACCCCCAGGAGGGTCTAAAATTCTGACCCCAACTCCTGGTACAACCGTTTTGAATCCGGGTTCTATTGTTACCCCTTTTAATCTAATTGCAATTCAAGCTATGCTGAGTGCCATGGCCGCAGAAGTGATCGGAATTGCCGCGAGTTTGTGGTTATTAACTCGTGTCAGTTCCCATCAGTCTAATCCCTAATAGACACTCTGTATTTCTGAATCTATTTCCCGTTGTTCTTATGCACTATAATGGAGTCTAAATCATGTCACAATCTCTGATTTCGGCGATTATTTGTACCCACAATCGAGAACAATATTTGGGTTTAGCAATTGATAGTTTACTACAACAAGATTTTACTGATTTTGAAATTATTGTTGTTGATAATGCTTCAACGGATGGAACTCGTCAAGTAGTTGAAACCCGTCTTCCGAATCCTAAACTGCGATATATTTATGAACCCGTAACGGGGTTATCCGTGGCTCGTAATACCGGGGCAAAAAACTCCCAAAGCCCCATTATCGCCTATTTAGATGATGATGCCATTGCCACTCCTCAATGGTTAAGAGTGTTATATTCGGCTTATGAAAATCACCCAAAACTGGCAATCGCTGGGGGAAAAGTCACATTGATTTGGCCAGAAGGAATCACTCCCCCACCTTGGTTGTCTGATAATTTAGCCGGAAATTTGGGTGCATACAATTTGGGAGACCAGTGGGTTGAAATTAAAAATCCTGGTTTGACACCCAGAGGGTTAAATTATTCCATCCGTCGCAGTTTCTTAGAGAAAATTGGCGGTTTTGATGTTAATTTAGGTCGGGTGGGAAAACGGTTATTATCTAACGAAGAATTACAGATGACTGAACTCGCCCTCGAACAAGGTTGGCAAGTCGCTTATGTTCCTGAAGCGTTAGTTGCCCATCATGTTGCACCGGAACGGGTCAACAGAGCTTGGTTTATGGAGCGGGGATGGTGGCAAGGCATTAGCGAATGTTATCGGGAACAGTTAGCAGGGCGGGATGGAATTGTGCAACTGGGACGAGGTGGGGAACGCATTATCCGAGGGTTGTACAAAACTATTAAATATTTTGATAATCCTGCCTTACGATTTGATAATTTCGTGTATGCTTATGGTCAAATCGGCTATTTGGGTGCGGCAATTTCTGGTTTAGTTCATTCTGAATCTAAACAAGAGAATTCTCAAAAATAAATCGCAATCGTGGTCAATCATTTTATCTATTGTTAAGTTTAACTATGAATTATAACCCATCCAAACTTCCCGTTTCTGTGCTAATTCCTGCTAAAAATGAACAGTCTAATTTACCCGCCTGTTTAGCTAGTGTAGCTAGGGCTGATGAGATTTTTCTTGTTGATTCCCAAAGTAGCGATCGCAGTGTGGAAATAGCTGAAGATTATGGTGCAAAAGTCATCCAATTCTATTTTAAAGGGGGATGGCCGAAAAAGAAAAATTGGTCATTAGAAACCTTACCCTTTAGAAATGAATGGGTATTAATTGTAGATTGTGACGAACGCATTACTCCTGAATCTTGGGATGAAATTGCCGAAGTAATTAATAACCCAGAATATACGGGATATTATATTAATCGTCGGGTCTTCTTTTTGGGAACTTGGGTTCGTCATGGGGGCAAATATCCTGACTGGAATTTGCGTTTATTTAAGCATAAATTAGGCCGTTATGAAAACCTAAATACTGAAGATGTCCCCAATACTGGGGATAATGAAGTTCATGAACACGTTGTTATGTCTTCCGGTCAAGTGGGATATCTCAAAAATGATATGCTCCATGAAGATTTTCGAGATTTATTCCACTGGATTGAACGTCATAATCGTTATTCTAATTGGGAAGCCCGGGTTTATTATAATACTTTGATGGGGACGGATGATAGTAAAACTATTGGTGCTGATCTATTTGGAGATTCGGTTCAACGCAAACGATTTTTAAAGAAAATTTGGGTGAGATTACCCTTTAAACCCCTGTTAAGGTTTATTATATTCTACATCATCCGCTTGGGATTCTTAGATGGTAAAGCCGGATATATTTATGGCCGTCTTTTAAGCCAATATGAATATCAAATCGGGGTTAAGTTATTTGAATTGCGTACATTTGGCGGCCAATTAAATGTTACCCCTGGCTCTGTTAAACCCCCAATTACCAATTAATTTATGTTACAGGAAAAAACAACCTTTGTGGATTTAAGCCAATATGATCAATCCAATTTTGATCGGGGAAAACCCGGTTGGTTTGTGTTGTTGTGGTGGTTAGTTCAAGCGATCGCATTTCCCCTAACCTTACATCCTTTTAATCGAATTCGCTGTCAAATATTACGATTATTTGGCGCTAAAGTTGGTCAAGGAGTTGTACTTCGTCCCACAGCCCGATTTACCTATCCTTGGAAAGTAACAATTGGTGATTACAGTTGGATTGGGGATGATGTTGTATTTTATAGTTTAGATCAAATTATTGTCGGTGAACATTGCGTTATTTCCCAAAAAAGTTATTTATGCACAGGAGGTCACGATATTAAAGATCCCAAGTTTGAATTAAAAACAGCCCCCATTCGCATTGAAAATGGTGTTTGGGTGGCGATGGATTCTTTTGTTGGGCCAGGAGTTAAAATTGGGGCAAATTCAGTCATCGGGGCGCGTAGTAGTGTATTTAAAAGTATGCCCTCTGGCCAAGTTTGTATCGGATCTCCTTGTCGTCCTTGCTATCCCAGACCGATGCACTAATTTGATGTTTTCTGAGGAATTAAAAATCAATAAATTGGTTAATTAGTTGGTTAGGGAATTTAATTAGGAGTTGAGGATGAAAATTGCAACTTGGAATGTTAATTCAATTAGAACTAGAAAAGATCAGGTATGGCAATGGTTACAAACTAATGATATTGACATTCTTTGTTTACAAGAAACTAAAGTTATTGATCAAGATTTCCCTCGTTCTTATTTTGAAGAAATTGGTTATCACCTTTATGTTTATGGTCAAAAAGCCTATAATGGAGTAGCTATTTTTAGCAAAACTCCCTTAGATGCTATTCATTTTGGATTTTCGGGAATTCTAAATACTGAAGAATCTCAAAACTTTGATCAACAAAAACGAGTTGTAACCGGAATTATTAATGGAATAGCTATTGTAAATTTATACGTTCCTAACGGTTCTAGTATTGATAGCGACAAATATCATTATAAATTAAACTGGTTAAACCATCTCAAAGACTATTTAAAACTTCTGTTAACTCAAACCGAAAAGATTTGTATTTGTGGGGATTTTAATATTGCTTTAGAAGATATTGATCTTCATAACCCCAAGGGTCGAGAAAATCATATTATGGCGAGTGATACTGAACGTCAAGCCCTACAATCAATATTAGAATTAGACTTTAAAGACGCCTTTCGCAAATTCACCACCGAAGGCGGACATTTTAGTTGGTGGGACTATCGCCAAGGCTCCTTCCGCCGGAATACCGGATGGCGCATTGATACCCATTATCTAACCTTACCCCTGTATGAAGTCGCCAGCAATTCTATCATTGATAAAACCCCTAGAACCTGGGAACAACCGAGCGACCACACCCCGGTTATTTTAACTCTGGAGTCCCCTTTGTAAACTTTATGGGAAAAAATATTGAGTCAAGGGTACAAATAGGGTAATATAGTAGTTTGTGCAAAATCTTCATTAATCTAGGCTCATGGCTGTACCCAAGAAGAAAATGTCCAGGTCGAGACGCGATATGCGGAAGGCGACTTGGAAGCGGAAAGCAAGACTACAAGCTGAAAAAGCGTTATCCCTCGGTAAGTCCGTTCTCACAGGTCGTTCAACAGGATTTTACTATCCCACTGACGACGCAGAAGCAGGCGACGAAGAATAAACGATTAGACTGTGCGAAACTACAGAAAAATAGGGGCGGGGAAACCTCTCTATTCCAGAGAGGAAAACTCGCCCTTGTGTTTTTATAAAATTATTTTGATCAGGACTTACTATTTCAAGAACCTTGGTCTATAATTACTGAATACCTAAAACCCGACACCCCGGGGTGAGGCTTGTCCTCACCCCCCCCANNTTTATTAGAAACGATTGTTTTAGCAAAGTTACCCCAAATGAGTCGTCAGAAGTTAGAAGCTATGTTTGGTGTAGATGATTTAAGAAAAACCCGTTTTGCTCAAGAGTTGATTGAAGAAACAGAACAACAAGCAAAATTTAAAATAGTTTCTCGATTATTAAGGAAAGGTATATCTATAGAGGAAATTGCCGAACTTGTAGAATTAGAAGTGGAACAAGTCCGACAATTTATCAATACTCTCAACTAACCTGCGTACCCAGAAACCAGGTTTCTCAAAGAAACCTGGTTTCTAAGAACCTAGTGAAGAAATTGCAGAAATTTTAGAATTAGATATTGAGCAAGTGCGACAAGCTATTGCTAATTTGAATTAGATTTCTGGTGGGGTAGATACTTACTACTCCTTCATTTTTTTGGGAGCGTTAGTTGTTTAACTACCGTGATTCCTTTTTCAGCTAACTGATGGGCTTGAGAACTACCCTTTAATATGTGATTTCCCTTAGAGATAATCCAATGAAAAGACTTTGGCTCTTTATTTAATTCCGGGGCATCATTGATAAGAAAATCTTTTAACCACTGAAGCTTATTCAGAACAGACTTTACTTCATCTGTTTTAGCAGTATGTACTTCGATAAAATAAGTTTTACCATTATATCCAACTGCATAGTCCCAACGTGAAGCATTAGGATATCTTGATTTAACTGCTGTATCAATATCAACACTTCCTTCACATTTACTGGGTTCAAGGGGTTTTACTTTGCTACTATTTGAACCTAGAGCTTTTAATCCCTTTTCAAAAGCATTCTCTAATAAAGGCGTATTCTCGATCGCTGTCTTAAAACTCATTCCTTCTCCTGAATCGCTTGGGAAACAACATCCGATGCCTGACTACTAAAGCTAGTTAATCCTCCCCAGTTAGCGATCGCAGGGTCAGGATCAAATGGATCTAAAGATGAAATATCACGCACATAAACACCGTCTTCTTTTTGGTCAAAATAGTAGGTTGAAAAAGTCTTATGATTGAGAATATCCTCAAATAATTTTGTAGTTGGGGCAGACGACTTCAGAGCAAAAAGTTTATAAAGATATTTGATATCAGGATTCTGTTCTCGTAATAAACGAATAGCCCAAACCGCTTCTAAAAGCACAGGAGAGTGAGTTGAAATGAGTAAGCGATATCCTCGATGCAAAAGTTCCAAGCACATCAAAATTACTGATAAAATTGCTTGAGGATGCAATCCCATTTCTGGTTCTTCAATTACGACCCAATCTATATCAGACTTTTTAGATGCTTTTGATATCGGCATTAGCCAATAAAGACCTAGAAGTAAAGGCATAAATTCTCGTTGTCCAGCAGACCAAGACATGAAGGATAAGCGATTTCCATTCATATTGATTTGAATGCTTTTACTCATTCCAGTGGTGTTAAGTTCTACCTGAGCACCGTGAAAAATACTATAATCTAGTGAATCACGAAGTTCTTGTTTAAGGCGACCTTTCTGGGGAAAGATTGGGCTACCTTTAGTACCCAAACCTTGTTGCATTAGTAGCAATAAATGATCGCTAAAATTGCGAACGACATAGGGAGCTCCATTAAAGCTCCGAAACAATCGAGGCCATCCATTCTCGATGGTTAGCACACGCTGGGCTGGCATAAAGAAAAGCTGCTCTTTTTTTCGGCTATTTTCATTCAATAATTGGTCTAAATTTATAATTTTGTTATCGCCACATATTTCTGTGTTTTTACTCCAGATATTCCGCATTCCCTCTCCGAAATAAAGCTCGATTAAATTATTGATATCTCCTTCCCAGTCATAGCCATTTTTTTTGATCGTATTCACAATATCTCCACTATCAAGTAAGAGTTTTATTAATTGCAATAAAATACTTTTTCCAGTAGCTTGAGCGCCAATGAATAGAGTTAAATCGCCAAATTCTATATCTGCTGTTTTAATTTGTCCTAGATTAGTAAGATAAAGTTTTTTCATCCGTTTATCTATTGATTGTAAAGAATAAATTAGATTGATTTTAAATTAATATTAAAACCCAGTTTCTTGATTGTAGCATATTTTGGAAAATTGTATCACAACTAGAAACTGGGTTTTGGCCAATTAAAATTTGTAATTGCGATCGCGCACCCACAAACTAACTGGAATTGCTTTTCCTTGAGAATTAACTTTCACTTCCACAACAAAAGATTGTTGATTATTGCTTTGTGCTTCTGTAATGGTATTATTAATTTGATCCCGTTGATTTTCCGGCATATAATACCGTTCTAAACCATATTCAATATTCCATCCCGTTGATTTTCCCTGTAAAGCTATTTGATTATTAGATAAATTATCAGGATATTCAGCACTGACTTTTACAGGTTTCCAAGCTGAGGGATGTTGAGATTTTGCTGAATCTTTCGGTTGTTCCAAAGTGACATAAATTAAAGTTCCCTGGGGTAAATATTCCGCGCCTTGAGCAACTTCTTGCCAACCCGGAACTGCNNTTGAGAGTATCAGCACTGGAAATATTATAACTCAGGGTTTGATAATATCCTCGGAAAAAATCATAGGGGTCAACGGGGGCGGTTTGTAATACCACAGTTTTTCCGGTAACTTGGGTATAAAACGCTTGGGAAGGAACTGCTAAAATTAGGATTAATTGAAATAATAACGGTGCCCAAAATTTCCAAGCTGGAATCTGTTTTTTAACAACAGGAGACTGAGTTAAAATAACGGAAGATTGAGTATCATTCGAGTTAGAAGAATTCATGGTTTTTACTCCTAAAAATTAGATGAATTAACGATTTTGAGTTCTAGCAGCAGCTAATAAATGGCGTTCAAACCATAGCCCAGCCAGAATTACTCCCACACCACATAAGGNNAACACAAAGGCTTTTAGAATCAATTCTGTATTGTATTCAAAGGTGCGACTCATAATTTGGGAGACTAATAAAATCATCCCTCCCCAAAAGGCAAATCGTTGAGTTTGGGCGAGTCCAATTCTAATTAATCCCGTTGCTAATAAAAATATCTGCACATTGAATAAAAATGTGGCTATTTCAGGAATTGAATAGATTTGTAAATGCCAAAAACAGATAAATCCTGTTAATCCTAAAAATCCAGCGATAACACCTGTAACGGAATCAAATCCCCATTTATTCGGATGAATAGCACTGGGTTTAATCAATTGAAACCATTCTAAAAATAGGATTCCCAAAAATATGACAAAATCAATCAGAATGAAGTTGCTAATGGGATCAAAACCATCAAAGTCCGTTGGAGAAATATTATTCCAAATCCCATTAAAAGAGCAGATAAAAAACAAACCTGCTAATAAAATAATGGATAGGGTTTGGGCTGAATGTTGAAATAGTCTACTATCAATTGACGGCCATAAGGTATCATCATAACCCCAGAGTAAAGCGGGAGTAAAGATTAAGGAAATGGCAAAAAGTAACCCGGGTGGTAAATCGGAATTAAACAGGGGAAAGATACTGATTTGTAAAGCCGGAATCAGAATCAATAATGTCATAATAAATAGGACACGGGACTGACAACGATAGGCGAGGGAAATAAACAGAAATCCGGCAATTAAAGGCGTATGTTCTAGGATTAAATGCAGGATAGAGAAGGGTTGAAGGGAGAATAAATTAGATATTCCTGTCCAATATCCCATGCCATATAATAGTAGTCCTAAAAATCCTAAAGATGTTAGTTGCAAACTATAGGACATAACTAATACGCCTATTCCCCATACTAAAAATAGTTCATAAGCGGAACCACTTTGATGAAAAATTTGTCCCATTAAGGCAATATTTGCCCCTAAAATTAAGGCTCCAAAAATTAATAATCCTTGACCTAAGCGTTGTTTTCTTCCTACTTCTAAGGTGTCTGATGGTTGTTTCCATAAATAAAAGCCAGTTGTATTGACTCCTATAAATAAACTCAGAAGTAGGATAACTTTTAATTCTTTTGACCAGTCCTGCCAATTAGCTGCTACAAAGGTAATCACACCTAAACCTAATAGAATGCTTCCTAAACCAATTAAAATCATCACAAACCGACTACTGGCGGCGGTTTCGAGATGATTAAATTGATAGCGGGTGGCTAACTGTTGATAGACAGAATCATCAATTATTTGTTCTTCCTGCCAGAGTTTGGCTTCGTGACGAAGTTGGCGACGGAATTTTTCGTTGATCATTTGAGGTAATATGAAATAATGTTAAAGGAATTTTAAGGCTGTTTATCTGAGGGATATAATCCTATTTTAGTTCTAACCTAAATATTCGGAAAGTACAATTCTGGTTTTAATTGAAAATCAGGATTAATTATTTAGGTCTGTGACAGATTGTTAACTTGCACAGGGAAAAAATGCTCAAAATCCTACAACGGCTTTTTCCTGGATTTAGATGCTAAAAAAGTTAGCATTTTTTCAAATACTTGGACGGCTAGTTCTGGATCATTATCTCTAGTAAAGATATCATAATTTGGATGGGAATTAGCTTCTATAAACCAATATTGATGATCTTTATCTATGGCAATATCTAACCCGGTATAGTCTAAATTTAATTCTTGAAAAATAGGTTGACAAAATGTTTCTATTTCTGATATAATC
>DMPJ01000270.1:0-1792 GCA_003456035.1 Planktothrix sp. UBA8402 | reverse complement strand
TTGCCTGACTAATATCTTTTTCATATAGTAGTATTAATTTTTGATTTAAAAAAACGGCTCGATATTCCCGTTGGATTAAAATATACTCTTGAGCAACAGCAATATAATCATAACTTTTATCATGAATATTAAAAATAGTGGTTAATGCGGTTTCAATTTCTTCAAAACTTTTACATAAAAAAACATTGTGTCCACTAGCACCAGAATTTCGTTTAACAATCACGGGAAATGGAAATATCCTCTCAATTTCTTGAGCAATATCAGGAATGGTTTTAAACTTTAAATACTCTTGATATTTCTCATCGCAAAATGGGGAAAGAAAGCCCGATGTTTTCGGAATTTTAATTTTTCCCTTTAAAATGGAGTAAGTATATTCCTTATCTTTGAGAATTTTGAAAACAGATTGATTGACAAAAGGTGTGCTATAATTACAGAAATAATAATTTTTATCGAGTTTAATTTTAATTAAATTCTCATGGTCATGGAGAATTTCATAATCAATATTCAGATTCTGGCAAGCCTGAAGCAATAGTCTAATATTATTTAACATGAAAATACTAAGGAATTACGAATTATGAATTACGAACTATGAATGGGGGAAAATCTGTAAACGGAAATAGGAGACAACTGAAAAGACGCTTTAAATAACGCTTAGGCTATCTCCTAATTCCATTATCATAGAGTTACCTGGTGGGATTATTTCCCTGTACTTGTTGGCGACCATTACGAATCACTCGCATCATTTCATTTAACTGTTGTTCGATACTTCCTAAGATGTTATCCGCATAGTCATCGGCGCCGTTTTGAATTTCTTCGCATTCTGCCATAGTCCGCGATCGCATTTCCTCCAATTCCTGTTGAAGACGATAACGAATTTGTTCAATTTCCGACAAAGTTTGTTGCTGAAGCGTATCACATTCATGTTGAACCTGTTGACGCAATTGATCAGCTTCAGATTTTGCTTGTTGAATCAAACCCATTTCATTTAATATTCTAGCGGCTCTTTGTTCAGCCACAGTGATAATTTCCTGAGCATATTCTTCCGCTTCTTGAAGAATTTCATCCTTATGACGGACGATAATATCTGACTCTTGAAATGCACTAGGCAAATTCAATCGAATCAAATCTAATTGATCTAGTAATTGTTCTTCATCGACTAAAGTTCGTCGAGTTAATGGAATTCTAGGACTATCGAGAATCATTTCTTCCAGTCGGTTTAGTTCCCGTTGAATATCAATTCCAGGGGAATTACTGACAGTTGTTTCAGGTTCTACACGGAGTCCATTTGATTCAGTTTCTAGTCTTGGGTTTGATTCCTGGCGTAACATTTATATAATTCTTTAGCAACGTGATTAGGAACAAGATGATCAACAGAACCTCCAAATCGGGCAATTTCTTTAACAACACTACTAGATAGGAAACTATATTCCTTTGAGGTTGCCAAAAATACCGTTTCAATTTCTGTTGATAGAGTTTTATTGATATGAGCCATTTGCAGTTCTAATTCAAAATCTGAAAGAACTCGCAGCCCTCGAATTAACACTTGAGCATTCCTTAGTTTTGCATAGTCTACCGTTAGACCGTCAAAACTGGCTACTTCCAGATTGTTCAGATGTTGGGTACTGTAGCTGATTTGTTCCATCCTTTCCCCTACAGTAAATAAAGGTTTTTTATTAGGATTTCCCAATACCGCCACAATCACCTGTTCAAATAGTTTACAACCTCGCTCAATGACATCTAAATGTCCTAACGTAACCGGATCAAAACTACCAGGATAAAGGGCGATCACGAT
>DMPJ01000174.1 GCA_003456035.1 Planktothrix sp. UBA8402 | reverse complement strand
CTAGCACTTGCTGGAATGGTTGAGACAATTACAATAACCGTATTCTTCCCATTCGTAATTCGTAATTCGTAATTCGTAATTCGTAATTCGTAATTACTTTGGCAATAAAGATTGAATTTGATCTGAAGAAATCACCTTACCTTGACTGACAACTTTGCCATTAATTACCAGGGCGGGTGTAGACATAACATGATGTTTGGCAATTTCAATTAAATCGGTAATATGTAATAATTCGGCATCAAGATTGAGAGTTGCGATCGCTTCTTTGGCATTGGCTTCTAGTTGCTGACATTTCTTGCAACCTGTTCCTAATATTTCAACTTTAATCGTGTTCATGGCTTAATTTATGGTTAAATTTGATCGGATAATTGATCCTGACTGGGTAAGGAGTGAAAATAAAAGTTTTGGATTATTTTCACCCAATTAGTATTAATTTTGGCGATTAGCAAAATGTTGATGAGCAAAAGCCTCAATTGGACAATTAGGCTTATGCTGAATACCCAAAGCATCCCGGCGTTCAAGATACTGTTCTTCTGTCCATTTTTCTTGATCAGCCAGCATTAATAACGACATCACCGCCGCCCTAACTCCCGATGCACAACGGACATAAATCGGTTTTTGAGCCGCGTCAATGGTGTCGCAAAAGGTTTGCAGAGTGCCCAGATTCAGATTCATAGCCGAAACTGGCACACTTGCGTATTTTAGCCCCTGGGCTTCGATATCAACGGCATTAAGTTGATTTCCTTCTGCTGTGGGGCAAAGATCGATCAGGCTTTGATAGCCCTGTTTTTGTATATTATTGATTTCTGTTAAATCCGTAATACTACCGATAGCCAGAGAGTCGTTAATCACTGCAAACATCTGTTTTCTCCCAAAAATAAGCCTAGTCATCACAGAAATCATCATAGAGCCTATACCTTGGTATAAGGTCAAGGGGATTAAACAAATTTTTTTAGGGTTTGTGGTGTTTTCTCAACCTTAATCGGCAGATTCATCGCTAGTTTCTTCTAAAACAACACACTGTTTTTCTGGATGATTCGGATCGAGATTGCGACGACAGCGATCTACTAAAGGCAGAAGCTCCTCTCTTAACCTCTGTAACTGAAGGATATTTTCCTCAATCGCCTCTAGTTTATTGAGTAAGCGATTTTGAACCTCCGAGCAGGTGAGCAGTTGTCCATCTTTCAAAGCCAGAATTTCCTTGATTTCCTCCAGACTTAGGCCCAAAGATTTAGCCCGAATAATAAACCCCAGTCTTTCCACGTCCGATTGACTGAATAGTCGATAACCAGCCTCAGTCCGATGGGGTGGGGGAATTAGCCCAATGCGTTCATAAAAATAAACCGTTTGGGGATTTAGTCCTAGACTACGAGAGACTGCGCCGATTTGGAACATTGACTTAGTGACGGTGAGTTCAACTCTGTAAAGCAATACAACTAAATTGGTATTTTATTAGTTGTAAGTTCAACTTTTCCATTAACATTGAGATGTCTATTTAATATTCTGGCTCAACCTTCTGCTTAATATGCGTGGTTATGGCATCTGTAAAAATTCTCGTAGTTGATGATGATCCCGCAATACGGAATCTAATCAGTCGCTATCTTAGCCAACAAGACTATCAAGTTGAAACGGCGAGTGACGGCTATTCGGCATTGGAAAGGTTTGAACAGTTCAATCCTGACTTAGTGGTATTGGATCTAAATTTGCCGGATACAACAGGTTTAGCATTATGTCGAGAAATGCAAAGTCAAACCCACGTTCTGATCTTGATGCTCACCAGTGAACAAGATCCAAAATTAGGGTTAAAAGAAGGAGCGGATGACTTTGTAACTAAACCCTTTGATTTAGAGGAGTTAAGTCTGCGAATCAAGGCAATTTTAAAGCGCCGGATGTCAATGTCTAACTTAGATCCCCAGAATTTAACTTATGGGGATTTAATCATTGATCCCCATCGCCGAGAAGTTTATCTCAAAGGCGAATTAGTAATATTCAGTGCGTTAGAGTTTAATCTGCTTTATTGTTTGGCAAGTAAACCGGGTCGAGCTTGGAAACGCGCAGAACTATTACAAAAAGTTTGGGGTTTTGAAGATGATAGTATCGAAGGCGGGCGGGTTATTGATGTTCATATTGGTCAAATTAGAAAAAAAATTGAACCTGATCCTAAAAATCCTTCTTTTATTCTAACGGTTAGAAGTGTCGGTTATCGTTTCAATTCAGAGGCAAGATGATCAGGATGAACATCCCTCTGGAGTATAAAGTTTTAAATATTTTCCCGAAATCCAGCCGTAGGATTTTTTATCATCATTTAGAGGTTTCCCTAACCACCATAATTCCTGATTAAAGGAAGATTCAATTAGTTCTACATCGACATGATTGGGAATTTGATAAATCACATTACTAGAAATAACATTGGGAGATGAACGAACATTCAGTTTAGTATCCGTTGACAGACTAACTGTGGCAAATTCTCGGTCAGAAGCCAGAATTAAAGCATGGGGTTTGTAGACATACCAGACCATGCTTTTATCTTTGCCACTTCCTAATGATGCTACTAATGTGATCTGGTAATGATCTTGGTTTTGATCTTCATAGTTTGTTAGCATTAAGCGACTACCGACCGGAATATTGATTTTTTGAGCCTCTGTTAAGGTTGAAGAATCAACCGGATGCAGTTTTAACAGGGTTGTATGGGTAATAATTAATCGCATTTTTATTCTTGGTATAATTTGATTTTGACTTAACCGACGGTTTCAGGAATTCAGAAGAATTCTCAAACCCAAATGATCAATTAATTCGGGTATTGGTTTATGGACTTTAATTCTCTTGCTATTCTAACACAGAGGAAAAAAGAATACTCAATCCTTGATTTTCAGAATCAAATACATAATATTCTAATTTTGTCAATAGCAATTACAAATCTTTATACTCCGTAATAATCAGAAATGTTCTTCGCTGGGGGATTAGGAAGGGGGATTTGGGCAGATATGATCCCTAAATTCACAGTTTAATTAGCTAAATTCACAATAAATTGAGACTTGTAGCCACTTCCCCTGATTTTTTACACAAAATAGCCATTATGGCATCTTGAAAATAATTTTACCTCACCTACCTCATCCTGTCAACCCCCTGATTTTTCGTCAAAAATGTGAGAATTATTCGCAATAATTTAGCAGTTTACAGTTGTTTACAATTCCGAATGTTTTAAAGTTTAAAATACTCTGTACAGATTGATTATTTTTACTTATTGGTTTTGCTTGGGGGATGGGGGATAATACGGTTAAAAATAATAGTAGATAATTGAATGTCCGTTTCAAGCTAAAGTAAGAGACGTTGCTCAAGCGGTCAGCATGATTGAAGTTGAAAAGTTGTGTAAAACCTACGGTTCTACTGTAGCGCTGCGGGATGTTTCCTTTGCGGTGGAACCTGGGGCAATCTTAGGATTTTTAGGGCCGAATGGGGCGGGAAAAACCACCACCCTGCGAATTTTATCGGCCTATCTTCCAGCAACCAGTGGAACTGCGAGAATTGCCGGGTTTGATGTGCATGAAAAATCAATGGCTGTGCGACAACGGATTGGTTATTTGCCGGAAAATCCGCCGTTGTATCCCGATATGACTGTGGAAGGATATTTGTATTTTGTGGCACAAATTAAACAAGTATCGGCTGGCGATCGCAAAACCAACGTAGAAACGGCGATCAGAAAATGCGGATTATTGGACAAGCGAAAATCCCTAATTAGAAAATTATCAAAAGGCTACCGTCAACGGGTGGGAATTGCTCAAGCTATTGTCCATGATCCGCCTGTAATTGTATTAGATGAACCGACGGTTGGGTTAGACCCGCGACAAATTATTGAAGTGCGGAATTTAATTAAGAGTTTAGCCGGGAGTCATACGATTATTTTATCAACCCATATTCTACCCGAAGTTAGTATGACCTGTAGCCAAGTGGCGATTATTAATCGAGGTGAAATTGTAGCTACGGGGACACCGGAAACCCTGATGGAACAGTTGACAGGAGGTTCGGGATATGAAGTAGAACTCGACGGAGAAATAGATGGGGAAAAATTGACTGGGTTGAAACAGATATCGGGGGTAAAAGTTATTGAAAAAGTGGGTAATTTGGGGGAGTCAAACCGGGGGATATGGCGGTTGGGTTGTGAACTAGATTCTTATCCTGCGCCGGAAATTTTAGCGATGTTACTGGCATCGGATTTGAAAGTATATGAACTGCGACGGACTCGTGCGAGTTTGGAAGATGTATTTTTAGAGTTAACTACCCAAACTCAGCCGGAAAAAACCGAGTTGGTGACAACAACAGATTCCCAGACTGTAGAGAATCTGGAAACCGAGGAAAATATTAGTTCAGAATGGGGGAATGAGGAATCTAAAAATATAGAAGATCCTGATTCTCAACCTAACAATTCCACATTAGATCAGGAGGAGGAATAATTATGCTAATAATTTTAAACAATATTATGGCAATTTATCGCAAGGAATTACAGGGATATTTTGCCTCTCCCTTGGCCTATGCCATTGCTGGAGTTTTTTGGCTAATTACCGGATACTTTTTTATTGCGATTTTATTAGGGCCAGAGGGGTTAATTCAACAGGTTGCCTACCGAGATCAGATGGGAATTACTGAACCCCCGATTGATTTACCCTATGAATTTTTACAAGTCTATTTGCGTTTGATTGGAACCTTATCATTATTTGTGTTACCGATGTTGTCGATGGGTTTATATGCAGAAGAACGGAAACTGGGAACTTTGGAATTATTAGCCACTTCTCCCATAACAAATTGGGCGATCGCTACGGGAAAATTATTAGGGGTGCTGACATTTTATATCACGATGATTTTACCCTTAATGGGATTGCAAGCCTTAGCCTTCAGCGCATCTCAACCCCCGGTTTCTCCGGGGTTATTTTTATTAGCTCATTTAGGGTTAATTTTATTGGCGGCGGGAATTTTATCCCTGGGAATGTTTATTTCTTCTCTAACAGATAGTACAATTTTGGCTGCGGTCTTTACCTTTGCGCTGGTTTTATTTTTATGGGTAATTGACTTAATTGGTGGGAGTCTGGGGGGAGTTTTAGGAGAAGGGTTAAAACAATTATCTCTAATTTCTAGTTACACTAACTTTATCCGAGGAATTGTGGATAGTAGTAGTATAGTCCTGTTAGCCAGTTATATTATTTTAGGGGTATTTCTAACAGCACAGTCCATTGATGCTTTACGTTTCCAACGTTCTTAATAATATGATCAAAACCCAATTTAAACTCAATCGTCAATTTATACAATTCCTATTCTGGCTTGGCCCTAGTTTGATCGTCATGGGATTATCTGCCGGGGTCGTGATTGGTAATTGGGAACCGATTCCTTTAATCTTAATTATTACCGGAGTTGTAATTTTAGGATTATGGTTTTTATTCCAAGCCTATTTTAAACCCCAGGATCAGTCTCAAACTCCTTATTGGAGTCGCCGATCTACCCAAGCTGGAACTAATGCTTTAGCTTCGACGGTTTCTGTATTCCTAATTTTAGGATTAATTAATTTTGTCGCCATTAGAAATAACTTTCGGATTGATTTAACCGAAAATCAACAATTTACCCTGTCTCCCCAAACCCAAAACCTAGTTAAAACCGTTGAACAACCTGTAAAAGTTTGGGTTTTTGATCGAGGAAAAAATCCTCAAATTCAAGAACTATTAACCAACTATCAACGCCTTGGCGGTAAAAATTTTCAGTATGAATTTATCGACCCCCAAGCTCAACCCGGACTGGCGCAACAATTTGGGGTGAAAGAGTTTGGCGAAATCTATTTAGAGTCAGGAGAAAAACGACAACGGGTAAGAAAAGAAGCCTTAGAACCTTTAACCGAATTAAAACTGACCAATAATATTGAACAATTATTCAGTAACCGGACTTCCAAACTTTATTTTATTCAAGGTCATGGAGAACGACCCTTAACCGAGGGACAGGGAGGATTATCGGAGGCGATAAAAAGTTTAACCGAAAAGAATTTTATCGCTGAACCGTTAAATTTAGCTGAACAAACGGCTGTTCCCTCGGATGCAGATGTGATTATTCTGGCTAGTCCCCAACGTAAATTATTTGAAGGAGAAGTTAAAGCCCTAGAAACCTATTTAGATCAAGGTGGTAGTGTTTTATTATTATTAGACCCGCAAACTAATCATGGTTTAGATGAACTCCTAGAAAAATGGGGAGTTAAAGTTGATCCACGTCTGGCTATTGATGGGTCGGGGGGTGGCCGTTTAGTGGGTTTGGGGCCGACTGTTCCGATTGTGCGAGAATATGGTAAACATCCGATTACCCAGGATTTTGGTAATGGAATTTCGATTTATCCCTACGCTAGTCCGGTGGAAACCCGCACTATTGATGGGATTACCGAGACTCCGTTAATTTGGACAAATGATCAAACCTGGGCGGAAAGTGATCTCAAAAGTCCTGAACTCAAGCTTAACCCGCAAGTAGACCGACCAGGCCCCCTATCCCTGGGAGTTGCCTTGAGTCGTCCCCAGAAACAGGCTGAAAAGTCGGAAACTAAACCGTCTTCCCAACCTTCTCCAGAGAAACCCGAAGCCCGGTTAGTGGTGTTCGGAAATTCCCAATTTGCCACAAATGGCTGGTTTAGCCAGCAACTGAATGCCGATGTGTTTCTTAATTCTGTCAGTTGGTTGAGTCAGTCCGACCGAGAAACTTTATCTATTCGTCCGAAATTAGCCACCAGTCGCCGAATTGCTATGACCCCAACTTTAGGACAAACTTTGAGTTGGTTGGCGTTATTGGTTTTACCGATATTCGGGTTTGGGATGGCGGTGTTTGTGTGGTGGAAAAGACGTTAGGAGGGAATTGGGAATTACGAATTACGAATTGGGAATAGTTATTAGCCAACCGATTGGTGATTAATGATCTGTAGCAAACATTTAGGGATTTGATTAATTCTGTCTTCCTTGTTGCTACCGGACAATTTTTAGGAATAACACTACTGGATTTTTAATTAATTTCTGCTGCGTATTGAATCTAAAATCCACACTCAGGGTTAATGGAAAGTCGCCAAGTCCGGTTAAAACCCGAACCAAAGGTATCATAACTGTGACCTAAACGATAGGGAAAATGTCCCAAGGTCATTGTTTTAGGATCGCCTGTTTCATAACTCATATCCCGATGATCAAGGGGCCAGCCTACGGCCTGTTCAAAGGTTTTGTAACGGTCTTCGAGTTTCTCCGAAGAATTGCCCGTGGCTTTGAGAATCTGGCCCTGAACACTCAAACCAAACCGCCCACCGGAGTATTTTACCCAAAGCCGATCAACCCCCTGGAGTTCTGAACAGGGAATCTCAGAAATTACCAGGGGCGCCGGAACAT
>DMPJ01000213.1:7330-8200 GCA_003456035.1 Planktothrix sp. UBA8402 | reverse complement strand
ATTCGTAATTCCCTATTACCGAACTTGCATATAAACAGCATCAGAAATTGTAGGAATTTCTGCATATTTGCCGGATAAAGACTGAATCACAGAATAGAAAAATACCGCTAAAAGCCCCAGAAATATCATGTTGTAAAGGGTTTCACCGACAAATCCTTGTAAAAGAACACTGCCAAATACCTGAAAAAATAACGTGCATAAAATCAGAACAATGTCAATTAAAATGGCTTGCATGGTATTAAATCGAATGAAATGGGGAATATTTTCATTGCGAACCACTAACATATATAACCCTAGGAACACAATAAATCCCGCAAAAGGAATGTATTGATAAAGGAACATCAAAGGGATAACAGGCAATGTAATAATTTGTAAAACCGGAAACTGTTGGAATAAAAAGCGTCCAAAGGGCAACCCATCCATTAAAGGCAATAGATAGGGTAAAGCAGCAAAAATGCGATCGCGTACTGTCGTGGTTCCGCGCCAAGTCATAACCAGTTCTCCTGAGCGTGTCTTAAACCCAGGATAGCGCAGTCCTAGATATTGGGGTCAGATGTTGGGAAGAAAAACCGGGAAGGAGTGCCAGCGTCCCCCCTCGCTGATAATCAACAACCAATATATTATTGAATATTAGTGATACGGAAACCCATCTGACACTCATACTGACTCGGTTGATTGTTAATGCAGGGACGAACTAAATGTCCACAGGACAACTGACCGCCTCTCCAGCGAGGTTGACCGCTTTGGTCGGCTAATAAACATCCCTGACAAACCTGTTGAGAAGCAAGTATCTGGTTATCCATCAAAATGACTAGCATAATGATTCCTCCGACAGATGCTCAATTGTATAGGACTTACGCAGAAACCGGG
>DMPJ01000213.1:0-7320 GCA_003456035.1 Planktothrix sp. UBA8402 | reverse complement strand
TTGGTCTTGTGCGTAAGTCCTGTTGTACTTCTATTGTAAGCCGAGAGTTGTAGGGGATGCGGCGAATTGAGTCAGAACTTAACACAATCTTGGAATTAACCATCAGCAAAGAAAGTTATGATGGAAAATCGGGGATAATCCTAATCTGTGTGAATCCGTAATCAAAGTTTGTAATTAAGAGGAATTTTATTGTGAGTCGGGCTAACCTAGAAATCTTATCTGAAACTGATCCGGTGATTGCTGATCTGATTCAGCATGAACTCTGTCGTCAACGGGAACACCTAGAATTAATTGCCAGTGAAAATTTTACCTCGGCGGCGGTCATGGCTGCCCAAGGGTCGGTTCTCACCAATAAATACGCCGAAGGACTCCCCAAAAAACGCTATTACGGCGGTTGCGAATTTGTCGATGGTATCGAACAATTGGCCATTGATCGTGCCAAACAACTATTCGGGGCGGCAAGTGCCAATGTTCAACCCCATTCTGGCGCCCAAGCTAACTTTGCCGTGTTCTTGGCGATGCTAAAACCAGGTGACACGATTATGGGGATGGACTTATCTCATGGTGGACACTTAACTCATGGTTCTCCTGTAAATGTCTCCGGTAAGTGGTTTAAAGCTTGTCATTACGGAGTTAGTCCAGAAACCGAACAACTCGACTATGACTTAATTTTAGAACTGGCTAAACAGCATAAACCCAAAATGTTGATTTGCGGTTATTCTGCCTATTCTCGGATGATTGATTTTGAGAAATTCCGCATCATCGCCGATGAAGTCGGTGCTTACTTAATGGCCGATATTGCCCATATTGCTGGGTTAGTGGCAACGGGTCATCATCCTAACCCGATCCCCTATTGTGATGTGGTCACTACCACGACTCACAAAACCTTGAGAGGGCCAAGGGGCGGATTGATTCTCAGCCGAGATGCCGAACTGGGCAAAAAATTGGATAAAGCTGTTTTCCCAGGCAATCAAGGTGGCCCCCTAGAACACGTTATCGCTGGCAAAGCTGTTGCTTTTGGTGAAGCCCTGAAACCTGAGTTTTCGACCTATTCTGGTCAAGTTATTGCTAATGCCGCATCCTTAGCGACTCAATTACAAAATCGAGGCTTGAAAATTGTTTCCGGTGGCACGGATAATCATTTGATGTTAGTTGATTTACGTTCGGTGAATATGACTGGAAAACGGGCGGATCAACTCGTTAGTGAAGTTAATATTACGGCGAATAAAAATACTGTTCCTTTTGATCCTGAATCTCCTTTTGTTACCAGTGGTTTACGCTTAGGTTCTCCAGCTATGACCACCCGGGGGATGGGAGAAACGGAATTTATCGAAATTGGAAATATTATTGCCGACCGTCTGTTAAACCCTGAAGATGAAGTGATCAGCGAAGCTTGTCGTCAACGGGTGGCGAATTTGTGCGATCGCTTTCCTCTATATCCCCATTTGAGTTTAAAAGTTCCAGCCTTAGCTTAGTATTTTCAGGGGATTTAATAGACCTATTAAGTGTAGTTTTTTTACTTAGCGATCGCTCTCTAATCAAAAGTGCGATCGCTTTTTTAGCGCATTTTCAGATTTGTGTTAGAATAGAATAGCAGTCTTGAACTTTACATCAAGATTATGATCCAACAACTACAAACCCAAACCCAAACCCCTATTATTTATCCTGATAGTGATGGGCAACCGATGGCTGATAATACGCTACAATTTCAATGGATTGCTACAATTAAGGAAAATTTAGAACTGTTATTTGCTGACAATTCTAATGTTTTTGTAGCCGGGGATTTACTCTGGTATCCGGTTGAAGGAAATAATACGATTCGTCGCGCTCCCGATGCCATGGTAGCTTTTGGTCGTCCTAAAGGTTATCGGGGTTCCTATCGACAATGGCAAGAAGATAATATCCCGCCCCAGGTGGTGTTTGAGATTCTTTCCCCGGGAAATACGATTAAAGAAATGGCGGCTAAATGGCAATTTTATCAACTGTATGGTGTGGAGGAATATTATCTCTATGATCCTGAAAAAGTTGATTTTGCCGGATGGCAACTAATTGATGGAAAATTAACAATTATTGAAGAAATTCAAGGTTGGGTAAGTCCAATTTTAGGAGTTCGTTTTGAAATGGCTGAAGAATTACAAATTTTTACCCCCACAGGAGAACGGTTTTTAACCTTTGTAGAATTGGGGCAAAAACTACAACAAGAAAAGCAACGGGCTGAACTAGCGGAAGCTCGGTTAAAAGAGTTAGAAGAACGGTTGAAAAGTCTGGGAGTTGATCCGAATCTTTGAATCGGAAAAGGGGAAATGGTTATTGGATTAACCACAAGGTATCTAAATAATCAATCCGTGCGGAAGGACTCAAGGCGGTTAATACCTGTTCTCCGTAACTGCGATGTAATACCCGACTATCGAATAATGCCACAACTCCTTGACTGTCCCGCACGGTGGCAACAGCCCGTTGTAATTCACTTAAGGCTGTTGGTAATAAATAAAACCGGAACCAATCCAGATGTCGTTGTTTATAATAGGCAACTTGGGCGGCAACTAAGGGATCTTCTAAGGAGGGAATTGGTAAAGTGGCGATCGCTAATAAATGGGGTGAGGGTAAACTGCCTTGATGTTGTCGCCAAAACTCCCAACCCGTAACTAAAACCCCATTTTCCGCCAAGTTTGTAGTTTCTACCCGCACCCGGGAACCAAATTCTGCCGCCATTGCCGTACTAACTTGAGCTTTTAAAGGCACGTCCCCAATCAGTAAGACCGTTAAACGCTGTACGGATAAACTCATATATAAAATATTGTAAATCTCTTTAATTAAAGCTAATTGATACTGAGGAGTATTGGGTAAAGGAAAGCCAGATGGTATATAAAGTTGGATTAGTTGGCTTTGCCGATCTGGAGTAAATTTTACACCCGTAATTTCTCCGAGTCCCACCGCTTGACGGTAAATTGGGGCGGTTTTGTCCAAATCCAAAGCTCCCCCAATCAATACCACAGGCTGTTGAGGCCAAATCCGACTTAACTCCGATGCCACATCCACGGGCCCACAAAATAGGGAAAATGTTCCTAATCTCCGATCCACAACGGCCCATTTTAATTGTTCTGTCCGTTGCCAACCTTGCCAAAACTGCGACCATTGTACCAAATTTAGATAGGAACTGAGATCAATAACTCCATAAAGTTTCTCAATAATATTTTTTTCAGGAGTTTCTAAAACATAGCATTGATCGGGGTTAGGAGGATGTTTAAATAATATCCTGGTCAGGTGTACCCTGGCATCTCGAATGGTTTCCGCCTGTTGGGGTTGTTGCTGGATCAAATAATTCCAGTCCTGGGGATGCAAACTCACCGTTAGGGTTTGGCGCGTCCAGACTTCCAAATCATCGGCCCCATCAATAACAGTAAGAACCTGTTGCGGAAAGCTGTTATCATCCCTTAAACGTCCCGATAACCAGGCTTGGGGCGTTGTGAGCAATACTCCTGGAAAGTGATCATCGGGCCAGCTATCACCGCGTGTAATGGGTTTATTAGCGATTAAATCGGGATGGTTTAAGGTTTCTGAGTTAATCCAGGGTTGCAAATTCAGCCGTTGGAGTTCGTCCAAAATAGCATCGGGAGCCACCACAATCGCAGGTTGATGCCAGACTAATAACGGTATCCAATAACTAAACCGATAGGAATGATGATAGTGGTTGGGGGGAATACCCGTTTGAATTAAGGCATTTCGTCCCAAGCGTAAGGCTCTGGCCACCAGGCGGGCCATCGTTAGATGATGGGGCCAAGGGGCTTGAGTTTGGGACTTTAGAAAGTTTCGCAGTAAGTTATGGACGTCAACTTCTATCAAATTATAGCAACAGGCAATAGGGAATAGGCAATCTCGAAGAAGGTAAATACTTACTGTGAGCAGCTTTTAGCTTTCAAGAATGTCCTAACAGATGCGACAACTGCTATAGTTCAAAAAGACAAATAGCAATTGCTAGATTTACCATCAATAACTAAGATAATCAAAACTTTCGATAAAATCAATCACCTGTTGAAAATCGGGTAAGTTAGATTGACAGGAATTGAGGGTTAAATCGGCATCGGTTTGACGAGCGGATATTTCATCAAAGCGTTTCCCAAAATTAGCATGAATATGAACAATTAAACTTTGTTGACTGCTATTTTTTAAGATAGTTTGAGTGGCAGATTTAAAAAACAAAGATCGAGAATCACCTTGATTTTCCCGAACTAATATTTTAAATTTATTTCCATTAATAATCACTTGATTCATGGCGGTTAAAATTTGAATTTTTCGATTTTTGCCTAAATTTTCTTCTTTAATTTTTTTCATTAAAGTAATAATGTTTTTTTGCGTCGAAGAAGAATCATCAAAGGGAAAAATTGTCATACAAGCTAGGGGAAATAAATGTTCTTCCCGCTCTACTATAAAAGTTAAAGTTGTGCGTCGATAATCTACTTCAATACTGGGGGGACGACTCATCACTGGATAGACTTGAGCTAATTTATGATAAATTTTCATTAAGATTAAATTAGATTCAAAATCTAACGGAGCATCAATAAAAATTTGCACCAGGGGAAGGCTTTGATGAAAAAACTTTTTCAGAGTTTCGGGATTAAAATGCACAACATGACTATGGTCACCATTGGGGCTTAAATCAATCCATTCACATTTAAGATCTTCAGATTTTAAACTAAACCTATGGACATCATAAAGTTTAGCTCCGGTTAAAGTTGCGCCCGATAAATCTGCTCCTACCCAGTCCGATTGAATTAAATTAGCTTGGGTTAAATCGGCATGAACAAAACTAGCTTTAACTAAATTAGTATTACTTAAATTTGCTCCACTCAAATTAGCACCGCTCAAGTTAGCTTCGCTTAAATTTGCCCCGCCTAAATTTGTTCCCCGTAAATCCGCCCAACGTAAATTTGCCCCAGTTAAATCCGCCCCACTTAAATTAGCATGGGTGAGGTTAACTTGTCGCATTTCAGCATAACTAAAATCCGCCTTGGGTAAGTCAGCTTTAATTAAATTTGCTCCGCGTAAATCAGCCTTCCTAAAGCAAGTTCCCACCCCGAAAATAGCGCGTAAATTCGCCCCGCTTAAATTAGCATAAGTAAAATCTGCTTGTTCAACTTTGGCTTCTCTTAAATCCGCACTATTTAAGTTAGCTTTAATTAATTTAGCTTTGCTAAGTAATACTTGAATTAATTCACCTCTAATTAGTAAACTTTCGACTAAAGAGGCTTCGGTTAAATCGGCTCGGACTAAATTGCTAACATTTAGGGTAGCTCGATCTAAAATGGCTTTACTCAAATTTGCATTACTAAGTCGAGCCACATTAAAATTAGCTCCGGTTAAATTACAGCCACTTAAATTAGCGGCGGTTAAATTAGCGACCATAAAAGAAGATTGACTTAAATTAGCTTGACTCAATTTAATTCGGCTTAAATTGCTTTCATTGAGGTTAATTCCACTAAAATCTCGCTCTCCTTCTTGATATCTTTTCACAATTTGGTAGACTTTTACTAATTCACTTTCACTCATAATAGTGATCCTTTAACCCTGATTAAATGAATGATTATTTATTCTCAGTTATGGCTTAAACATTTATAAAAACATACTAAAATCCTTTAATAAAGTTTAGGATAGTTTCCGTATCAAGGGGTTTGGGGTTTAAATAGGGATTGTTCAGGGATTCCGAACTTTCTGATGAGTCGGAAGAATATCCTAAACTTCTGCCAAAATAAGCATGACTATGGAGGATTAAACTTTGATGGCTAGAACTTCTGAGCAGGGTTGTTGTGGGATTTAGAAAGAAAGGCGTTGAGGTTTCAATTTCTTCTCGCCAAGATTGGGGAAGTTTAATATCTGTCAACAAACGGATCTGTTGAGCTATTTCTACTCCTAATTGTACAATTCGATTGGATAAATGTACCGGAAACTGAGCACAATTCTCTGGAGTTAACTTTTTAATTGCTGTTTCAATCGCATTTTGGGTAACATCAGCATCTCTAAAGGGCAAAATAGCCACATAAGCAACGTTAAATAGTTGTTCATTTGATTCAATTTTGAATGAAATTACCGTGCGTCGTGAATTAACTTCCAGGGTCGGAGGTTGACTCAATAAGGAGGATTGTTGTTGCAGATAATGATAAATTTTAGCTAACATTGTATGAGCTTCAAATCCTAATCGGGTATCAACACTAATTTCTACGGTTGGAAAGGTAGCATTAAAAAATTTATTCGCTTCTTTAGCACTAAAGGTTTGAATTTGATTACTGTCTCCTTGGGGACTTAAATCAATCCAATCACAGGTAATTTCTTCTGCTTTTAAGTCAAAACGAGATACCCCATATAATTTAGCACCCGTTAAGGATGAACCTGTTAAATCGGCTCCGCTACAATCAGCATTAATTAAATTAGCTTGGGTTAAATCCGCATGAATTAAAACCGCATTCATTAAGTTAGCTCCACTTAAATTTGCTCCACACAAACTCGCCCCACTTAATCGAGCTTGTTCTAAATTTGCTCCACTTAAATTAGCTCCATTCAAATCAGCCCAACGGAGATTTGCACCGCGAAGATCTGCCCCACTTAAATTAGATTTAGACAGGTTAACTTGTCGTAATTCACTATTGCTTAAATTAGCACCTCTTAAATCTCCTTTGGTAACACAAGCTCGATGTAAACTAGCTCGTTCTAAATTAGAACCAATTAAGATGGCATCGGTTAAATTTGCCCCATTCAAATTGACTTGTTCTAGGTTAGCTTGTCGCAGAGTTGCTTCTCGCAAATCGGCTTCGCTGAGATTGGCCCCCATTAATAAAGCATTACTCAAATCGCAACGCATCAGTTCAGCCCGAATTAAAGAAGCATTAATTAAAGACGCTTCTCTGAGGTCGGCACGAATCAGATTGGCAACATTTAGAATTGCATTATCAAGGCAGGCGCGAGTTAAATTCGCACCACTGAGGCGGGCAACATTCAGTTTAGCTTGAGTGAAATTTACTTCACAAAGATTTGCACCACTGAGATTAGTAATACTCAAAATGGCTTGACTGAGATTGGCTTGACTAAGATTAGCTCTACTGAGATTAGCTTCACAAAGCAAAATCCCAGTAAAGTCTCTTGTCCCCGATTTATATTTGAGCAAAAGTTCATCGGCATCCATGCCTTTTAAATCTCCAAATTAGTTAAGTTGATTATAATAAATTATAACAAAATATGGTAGAATATATCTACCCGTGAAAGTAGAGACGTTGCCGGCAACGTCTCTACTACAGGAGAAATATTTAGCAAACATTTCATGATGGAATA
>DMPJ01000236.1 GCA_003456035.1 Planktothrix sp. UBA8402 | reverse complement strand
GGTAAATTTTCGATTCAAAATCCTGCACAAAACTATAAAACTATTTTTACCAGCGAGACTTACGAAGAAAGCCAAATGTGGTTACTAGAAGATGAATATGAGCGAGTCACAGGTCGCTTTTGTCTACCCGAATAATAGCAAAAGCGATCGCACTTTTTAATTGAGAAACCCAGTTGATAGTCGTCTTTAGGATTTAGCAAANNAAAGCTACCCAATAACCCGTATCCGCAAAAACTTGTCTCATTCTCCCTAACCTTGATAAATATCAAAGTTTTTTGACAAATCACTCGGCACTTTTTCCCATTCAGATTCAGGAATATTGGCTCCGATTTGGACAGCAATTTCCCAGATCGGTTTAACAGTGGGGTCATACTGAATATCTGCTGCTTTGTCTCTATCATTAATTGTTTCAGAGATTTGTCGGAGTTGTACCATAATTTGTCCTAATAACCATAGCTTATCTTCTACAGATAATTTATGGATAAAGTTTTCGAGTTCTAGTAATTGATTGGAAACCATGTTAACTGTTAACCCATTAAATATCTAGTATAATAACCTATTGATTTTATAAAATTGCGATCGCCTTCGGCTAGGCGTAGCCCATCCCATTTTAGCAGGAGTAAAATTGATTCAGGTAGCACAAAATCAGCAGAACAAAATCTAAACTATAATCAGAATCCAGTGGCATTGAAATGCTACGACCCTAGATTCACTTTAGTATTATTATGCCTCAAGCTTTGAAAGCAATTTATCGTAATGGCACATTTATTCTTAAAAACCCCTGTAACTTGCCTGAAGGGGTTGAAGTTGAGCTTTTTGTGCAATCATCCCAAGTCATTCCACCCCAGATCACTGACATTGGCGCTAGACAGAATTTTCTAAAGCAACTTGTGGAGAGAATGCAACAAAACCCTATTTCTTCTAATGCCCCTCGATTTACACGGGATATGTTGCATGAACGCCGTTGACACAAATATTTTAATTTATGTCAATTTCCCTCATAGTTTTTAATTGGGAGAGGGAATTACCTCAATTAACCCAGTCTGGAAAGCCTGATCGTAAGTGATAATAGGCAGTCTTTCTAGTTCAGCTTGAGCCATCAGCATCCGGTCAAATGGATCTCGGTGTAAAATGGGCAAGTTTCCGGCTCTCAGAGCATGAGCGACCGTGATGGTAAGCTCGTTAAACTTGGCTTGGTGTAATATGTCCTGATAATGCTCAACCAGAAATTTAGCTTCTGGAAGTTTCCCAATCCGGTATTTGGTAGCAATTTCCCAAGCGGAAACACTGCTAACTAAAATGTTATAGTTCGGATGGCGAATGATATCTCGGCATTCTTTGTTAAGTTTGAGGTCATTAAAAAGCCACCAGAGGAGAATATGAGTGTCAAGGAGGTAGCTCATTCCCATTGCTGGAGTTCCCCTTCAGGTAGGGGTTCAAAGAATGCGTCCCCCAGTTTTCCGGTGAGGAGTCCAGGGATACGAGGTTGGGAGTTTTCAGGATTTAACCCTAAACGAAAATCCTGAATCATGTTATAAATTTCTGCCAGTTTATCTTCTGGAATATCTTGGAGTTCTTGCATGATTTGATCAATGATCATAAATCCTCCTAGTTTGAAAAAATATGCAAAGCAAGTGATAATTATTCATCCAACAAATCCTTGATTAGCAGTATTATTGTCAGATACAAATAATGATTTTTTTACCCTTATTAATATCAACATTTTAAAATTATTATAGCATAATTAAGATCGATTATCGATCATCGCTCTTTGATTTCCCAGAAATGCGATTAAAGATGTTGATAGATCGATTTGCCAAACTAGATACTGTCGGATATGCTAAATACATAAAAATCATTTCCTAAAAATATTGATCAAAACTAAAAGTTTAACTGCCATAATTTACAGGGAAGATGATATGTACATAGCCGAGTGTCCAAAAGTAGGAACAGTTGACCAAGGCGCAACCATAGAAGAAGCGATCGCTAATCTCAAAGAAGCTACAAGACTCTATCTTGAAGAATCTCCTTTAGTAGAAACAACCCCTAGATTAGTGTAGGGGCGAGGCGCGCCTCGNNCCTCGCCCCTACGATTATTTGGATTTCCAGCTATTTGTACAACGGATTTAGACTTGCTATATCTAGTATGATAACCTATTAATTTTCCAGAAATGCGATCGCTTTTGTTAAATCAATAATTACATCATACCGAAAATCATCAGCTAATTGAGTTAACAATTTACCAATCGACTCCTGAGAAGGTGGAATCTTTTTAATTGCTTCAGCAACCAACCTAGAGTTAAGTTTTAATCCGGCTTGATATAACTCTTGAACAATCGGTTTTGGCAATGATTCTAACACCTCTGGAGTTAATTCTGCAAGATGGTTTAATTCTAAGGTCGAGGTTTCTAAATCCTCTAAATTTTCTTCATAAATAAAACTAATTCCTAAATGTTCAGAAAGTTTTTCAAATAACAAATCAACTCGAAAAGGTTTTCTAATAAAATCATCACATCCCGCCGATAAAGACACTAATTGATCCTGTTGTAAAGCACTAGCAGTTAAGGCAATAATCACCGTAGATTGACCTGCTTGTAAATGCTGTTTAATCCTTTGGGTCGCTTCATAGCCATTCATAATCGGCATTCGCATATCCATAAAAATTAAATCTGGTTGCCAATTCTCCCAAATTGTAACGGCTTCTTGACCATTTTCTGCTTCTTTTAATTGAAATCCCAAGGGTTTTAAAACCTTAATCACTAACTGTCTATTTGTCCAATTATCATCAACTACTAAAATCCGATAGTTAGGTTGATTGGGGGCTAAATTGATGACTCGTCGGGTCAATTCTTCAGAACGAATATCGGAAAAAATAGCTAAATTAGCTTGAATATAAAATCGAAATATTGTGCCTTTTCCGACTTCACTATTGACAATTATTTCTCCTCCCATTAATTGTATAAACTGTTGACTAATAGATAAACCTAATCCAGTTCCTTGTTGAGATTTTCGGCCTGTTTCAGTTTGGATAAACGGTTGGAATAGTAACTCTAATTCTTCGGCTGAAATTCCCGATCCCGTATCTTCAATTTCAAAGCCGAGTAAAATTTGATTTGGGGATATCTTATTATTTAAGGGTTTAACTCTTAAAGTAATCGACCCTTTTTCGGTAAATTTAATTGAATTTCCTAATAGATTAATTAATACCTGTCGTAATTTACTTTCATCAGTTTCAATATATTCGGCAATACCCAAATCGGAAATAATATTAAACTCTAAACCCTTAGATTTGGCTTTAAATGCTAACATATCTTTAATCGAATCTAGCAGGCGTGGTAAATCAAACTTAGTGGGATTTAAGACAATTTGTCCCGCTTCAATTTTAGACATCTCTAAAACATCATTAATTAA
>DMPJ01000227.1 GCA_003456035.1 Planktothrix sp. UBA8402 | reverse complement strand
TATTGTTAATAGCCTAATCTATAGATGCAACCTGAATATTTTTACGCAAGAGATAGCTAATTTTTGCGCTTTTTCAAAAAAAAACTTTTAGTCGGACTTTGCTTTCATGCCGACGTTTTGCCTAGATCAAAAGTTCCCGTAATTTTCAAGCAACTAGACGATACCCCATACCCCGCAGGGTTTCGATCCGCTCACTCCCCAACTTCTTACGCAGATAACCAACATAAACATCCACAATACTCGATCCTGGATCATAGTCATATCCCCAAACCTGATCCAATAGTTGTTCCCGACTTAGCACTTGACCATGATGACGTAAGAAGGTTTCTAACAATTGAAATTCCTTAGCAGATAAGGTAATAGGTGTTTCTCCCAAACAAGCTTGACGGGTATACAAATCTAGTCTGATCTGACCAACAGTTAAAGTCTTATCTTCTTTACTCCCCGATGTGGGATGATGTCGCAAACGGGCGCGAACCCTGGCCAAAAGTTCTGCAAATCGGAAGGGTTTGGTCACATAATCATCTGCACCCCCTTCTAACCCCGCTACTTTATCGGTGATATCATCCCGGGCGGTCAATATAATAATCGGAATTTGTTGTCCTTGACCGCGTAATTGTTCTAAAACTTGAAACCCATCTTGATCAGGAAGTCCTAAGTCCAGAATTAACAAGTCAAATTCATGGGCGAGGGCTTTTTCCACCGCTTCTCGTCCATTACAGGCTAATGTTGTCGTAAATCCATTAGCGCGCAGTCCTTTTTCCAGAAAGGCCGCAATTCGAGGCTCGTCTTCAGCAATGAGAATTCGACTCATAAGAAAAAGTAACTTAAAATATCCCGCTCAGGGATTTCGACCGACTAGGACGCTTGAAAACGTAGATACTGATTCCCATAGTCACAACCGGATTTTAACACAGATTGACGACGGTTAAAACTGCACCGAATCCCTTCCCCGTTAACAATAAAATTACCCAGAAATCCCTGATTTGGGTTTACCCATAAAATTAGAACCAAATTTGACTACAATTGAGATCAAGTCCTATGATGGTGGACAGAAAACTTGTGCTAATTAAAGGTGTGTGCGATTGGACATGGTAACATTTTGGATCGGGAATTTGGCTTGGGGAGTGGGTTCTATCCTCGGAGTGGAAATGGTGCGGGATGCTTACCATGTCGCGGCTCATATTTTCTCCCCCTTAATTCGTTTGCATAATTGGCATCATCGGGTATTCCGTCCCGATTTAACCCCAGTGAGTGAGGAAATTTATCGCCAAGCCCATTGGTATAATGATGTCCCCGAAGCCGGGGTGATGTTAAGCTTTAGTTTAGTATTCCTGGCGATCGCCCATATTTACACCCCCGAACACCGGNNGGATTTGCCCTTCTCGGTTGTATTTATACCCTCGGTTTTCTATTCTCTGCCATTGCCCGAGGCCTGGGAATTCCCAATGCAGATAAACTTACGGATTTAACCCATACTCCAGGTGAATTTTCCGGCCCTCCCGCCCCCTGGATGGTAAATAGAACTTACCATTGGCGGCATCATTTTGATAATCAAAATGCCTATTTTTGTGGAACCTTTACCATATTAGATAAAATCATGGGAACGGCACTTTCATTAAAAGGCAAAACCGTCGCTGTGACTGGAGCATCGGGAACACTCGGACAAGCTCTTTTATTTCATCTCCATTCTCAAGGTGCAAAAGTTGTGGCTTTGACCTCTAGTGAGCAACCTTTGAGCTTAACTATTGAGGGGGAAACAATTCCGATCAAAACCGTAACTTGGCAAGTCGGAGAGGAAAAACAATTAGGGGAATTACTGGAAAAAGTAGATATTTTAATTATTAATCATGGGATTAATGTTCACGGTCAGAGAACAGAAGATGCGATCAGTCAATCATATCAAGTGAATACTTTTTCCTGTTGGCGTCTGTTAGAATTGTTCCTGAGTACCGTTAAAACTAACGCTGATATTGCTAAAAAAGAAGTTTGGGTGAACACATCGGAAGCAGAAGTTGGGCCAGCTTTAAGTCCACTTTACGAACTCAGTAAACGGACTTTAGGGGATTTAATTACCCTCCGTCGTTTGGATGCTCCCTGCGTGATTCGGAAATTAATTTTAGGGCCATTTAAAAGTAACTTAAACCCGATTGGGGTGCTGTCTCCTAACTGGGTTGCCAAACAAGTGATTAAACTGGCTCAAGGGGATGTTCGCAATATAATTGTTACTATCAATCCCCTGACTTTTATTGCTTTCCCGATTAAAGAATTTTGGGTTTCTACTTACTTCAAACTATTCAGTCGTAAACCTGCTGATTTAACCACTACTATTCTCAATCGCCATTAGAATTTAAGGAGTGCAAGAGTTTTTTATTAGGGGGGACTAGAGGTTTATTAGTATTAAATTAAGCTGAAAAATATTGATTCTAAAATGAGTTACTCCTGTCTAATTAGCTGAGATTTTAATTTGTACTCCAATGAACAAAAGTTTTGGACTAATCAAAAAGTTTAATATTTTTTTGGAAAAAAACTTTGATACAAGCAGACTCCTTTCCATTGGAATTCTGGCTGTTAACCTTCCCTTAATCTTTTATATACTTTATTTAATATTTTATCCTCAATCATTGTGGAGAGGAGATATTTTTAGTATTATTTTTCTTGGTACAATTGCAGGTACTTTCTTATTATACAGACATATTGAGTCGATTAAAAAATCTATTTTAATGGCAACAAAAGGCTTAAATTTATATTTTGATCAAGGCGAAAATTTAGAACTCCATGTAAGCAATTATAATGAAATAAATCAACTCTACAAAGTGATTAAATATGGGATTCAAAATAGTGAACAAAGAATTTTAGACCTGGAAAATATTATCCTATCTCGCCAAGAAGACTCCCTGCAAATTATTCTGGAACGAGAAACCGCAGAAACCCATCTTCGCCAATGTTTGAGTATAGCAGCCCGTCACCATTTGTCTCTGTGTGTTGCTCTCATCAGCGTCGAAGACAACACTTTAAATGAAAACTCAGATTTTTTAATAACTCCCTCCCCCCAAATTATTAATTTAATTCAGCAATTACAACAAATTTTGCGAGAAAGTGATTGGGTAGCCCATTGGAAAAATGATCAATTTTTATTAGCTATTTTTTCAGAATTACCCGGAACAAAAATAGCACTCAACCGAATTTTAGCTCGTCTTGTTAATAACGAAGAATTCCTTGAAAACAATCAATCTGGGTGTTCTATCTATATTGGATGTACAAAGGTGCAACCGAATGAACACTATCGCGCCTGTATTGAACGAACAAATCAAGCCCTAAAACAAGCCAAAACCACAGCAGAACGTTGTGTTTATCTTTGAGGGAATTACGAATTACGAATTAAATAATGAGTTTTAGAAAAGATACTTGTTGCTGGTAATTGGAAACTGGATCCAAAACTCTAATATCTAAACTCTAAATTCTAAAACAAATTCAAAATTCCAAATTATGCTATTCCAAACTAATACTGAAA
>DMPJ01000024.1 GCA_003456035.1 Planktothrix sp. UBA8402 | reverse complement strand
GAAGAATATTTTATTTGGGAAGAACAACAACTGCTGCGCCATGAGTATCTTAATGGTAGAGTTTATGCCATGAGTGGAGAGACTCAAAATCATGGGCGAATTGCTAGTAATATTATTTTCATCCTTAAAGGTCATTTACGGGGCGGTGGTTGTCAGGTAGGTAATTCCGATTGTCGTGTAAATATTTTTGAAACTAAAGATTATGTTTATCCTGATGTGAGCGTTACTTGTGATGAGCGCGATCGCACTGCAATTCAAGCGATTCAATATCCTTGTCTAATTATTGAGGTTTTATCTGCAAGTACAGCCAATTATGACCGAGGGGATAAATTTAGGATGTATCGTCGCAATCCTAGTTTGCAAGATTATGTTTTAGTTGATGCCGAGAAAATAGCGATCGATTTATACCGCAAAAATGATCGCAGTAATTGGGAGATTTTTAATTATCAATCGGGGGATAATATTGATTTACAAAGTATTGGTTTAATCTTCCCCATTGAAAGGAGATGAATAATGAAATATAGTATTTTGATTCAGTGGTCTGAAGAAGATCAGGCTTATATTGCTAGTTTACCTGAGTGGGGAGAATATGCGCGGACTCACGGCGAAACCTATGAAGAAGCACTAGAAAACGCGAAGGAAGTTTTAGAAGATATCGAGAATGAGTTAAAATGGCAAGAAAGTTTATCTAATCCAGATATGGATTTGGGTATTCTTCAAGAAATGGCTCAGTTAGCATTACTTGAAGATGAAGAAGGTAAGACTGAAGATAAAGGTTTTGGTGAGAAATAATGCGATCATCAAGAACTAGAAGTTTTAGAAAATTATTTACAGTATTACCTCAAAGAATCAAAGAAACTTCCTATAAAAATTATGAGCTTTGGAAAGAAAATCCATTTCATCCGAGTTTAGAGTTTAAGAAAGTCAAACCCAAAGAAAATATTTGGTCAGTTAGAGTAGGAATCGGATGGAGAGCATTGGGAGTAATGAAACCCAATGAAGACAAGATAGTTTGGTTTTGGATTGGTTCTCATGCTGAGTACGATAAAATTCTTGATACGAAATAATAGTTGTTTAATTTCACCCCGTACCAGGTATCCGAAAGCCCTGAATTAACAAGGATTGTGCGTCAATTCGTTGAGGCGAACCGTGCGCCACCCCCCAACCCCCCTTACTAAGGGGGGCTAAAGTTGCTTTTTATTCCCCCTTACTAAGGGGGGCTAAGATTTTGAGGTGAGTGCTTTTTAGTTTGACTACATACCACCTCTTAATTCTCCCTTGCTAAGGCTAAATATTACTTCTTATTCCCCCCCCTTGCTAAGGGGGGGCTAGGGGGGGTAGAATCAAGGGGACTACTCCGCGTTGTCTCCAGCAAAGGGAGTACATTGTCTGGTGAAAATATCACACTCCGTACTAGCAAATAATGCTTTTTCACCTTGACAAGAAGTTGTTATCACTTGACGTTGTATCGGGGCAGCTTGTTGGGGACGGATGTTTTTCTTGATCATTGTTTATGTCTCCAGATTAGTTGAAGTTTGACTGACTGGATGATAAGCTGAGGCTATGCTGGTGGTTGAGTCTTTGTAATGATTATTAACAATGATTATTAGCAAATAGGTAAAGTTTCTTTGTAAGATACTGCTGGCGATCGCTTCTAATGTAAACTAAAATTATTTGATCAATAACTATAACTATGCCTGATTTAATTACCATTCCTGGAATACCTGAACTTTGGACACACACCAAAGGCGACTCCCGCATTAAAATTGCTATCTTGGATGGTGCAGCAGACTTAGAACGTGCTTGTTTTAAAGGGGCAAATATTACTCAATTTAAACCCTATTGGGCAGAAGATATTGAACTCAATGATGAATATTATTATTACTTAAAATTAGCCACGGATTTTAACCAACAACAAAAGGCAAAAAAAGAAGACCCCGACCACGATAAAGAAGAAGCGAAAAAAGAAAGAGAAGCCTTTTTTAAAGATTTTCCTAAACCCATTCAGATGCGGATTGATTTATCCAGTCATGCGACTCATATTGCTAGTACAATTTTAGGACAACATGGCTCTCCAGTTGATGGTATTGCTCCTAATTGTACGGCGATTAATATTCCGATTTCCTTCGCCGGAGATGATTTTATTTCCTTTGTTAATCTCACCCATGCGATTAATGAAGCCTTAAAAGCAGAGGTTAATATTATTCATATTGCGGCTTGTCATCCCACTCAGTCAGGAATGGCTCAAGAAATCTTTGCCCGGGCGGTTAAACAATGCCAAGATAGTAATATTTTAATTGTGGCTCCGGGTGGTAATGATAAAGGCGAATGTTGGTGCATTCCTTCAATTTTACCCGATGTTTTAACAGTGGGTGCAATGCGTGATGATGGACAACCTTTTAAGTTTAGTAATTATGGCGGTGACTATCAAGAAAAAGGAGTGATGGCTAACGGTGAAAACATCTTAGGGGCTGAACCTGGAACCGATATTCCTATTAAACAACAAGGTACAAGTTGCGCCGCGCCTATTGTCACTGGAATTTCTGCTTTATTAATGAGTATGCAACTGCAAAGAGGAGAAAAACCGAACGCTGAAGCAGTCCGTCAAGCTATTTTAAAAAGTGCTATTCCTTGCGACCCGAAGGAAGTAGAAGAACCAGAACGTTGTTTATTAGGAAAACTAAATATTCCGGGAGCTTATAACTTATTAACAGGAGAACTATTAACAACAGTTGAAACTTCTGAAATTAGACAATCAGAAATTACTATTCCTGTTAATAACGTTACTCCTATTAAGAGAATAGAAAACACAATGAACAGCCCATTACTAACTTTAAGTGATGTCGTTACTAGCAATTCTTCGGGTGTGGCTGTGGCTAATATTACCACGAGTCAACCCATTAATGGTATTACCGCTAGTGCCGCTTCTAAACTGGTTTATGTTTTAGGAACCATTGGTTATGACTTCGGAAGTGAAGCCCGACGAGACAGTTTTAAACAATTAATGCCAGCCGTAGAAATTGACGGAATAACCATTCCGGCTAATCCTTATGATGCGTCTCAAATCGTCAATTATTTGGCTGAAAATCTCTCAGAAAGTAAGTCCTTAATTTGGACAATTAACCAAGAATTTAATCCCATTTATGCCCTAGAAATAAAAGGCGGATTTGCGGCTGACGTTTATGAAATGTTAAACTTAATCTTAGCAGGACAAATTGAACCCGAAAGCAGCGATGATTATGTTGAAAGGGTGAGTATTCCTGGACAAATTACCGATAAAACAGTTACACTATTTTCAGGTCAAGAAGTCCCGGTTATTACGATTAATAATATTAGAGGAATGTACGGTTGGAAAGTGAACGGTTTAGTAGATGCAGCCTTACAAACCCTTTCTGAAGAACTGGCTGACGCTAACGAGATTGAAATGCGAAAATCCCTGAGTAGTTTCCTGAAACGAGTCTATTTTGATTTGCAAAATTTAGGAAAAACCTCTAAAGATCGGGCGTTAAATTTCGCAGCAACTAACGCTTTTCAAGCCGCTTCTAGTTTTGCTCAAGCTGTTTCTACCGGGATGGAATTAGATACAATTGAAATCGAAAAAAGTCCTTTTTGTCGGGTTAATAGCGATTGTTGGGACGTGAAATTAAAGTTTTTTGATCCTGAACGGGGTTTAAGAGCCAAAAAGGTTTATCTTTTTACCATTGATGTCAGTTATATGATTCCAGTTACATTGGGACAAGTTCGTTCTTGGTCTGTACCGAAATAGAGATGGGTGTTGACCTTTGACAGTTGATGTTTACCAGTTGACTGTTGAGGTATTAACACCCTTTCTCCGCATCTTAAAAATGTACTCTTTGTGACAATAATTGTTCTTCTAAAGCCGCAATTCGGTTATAAGCGGCGGTGAGTTGGGCCGTGAGTCGTTGAATTTGAATATCGGCGGTGAGGAAGGGTTCTTGACTATAGTAACTGGTTTCTATATATTCATCGTCTATTAGGATGTCTTTGTGTTCCTCTAAGGATGAAGTTTTGCGGATCTTTGGGCTATGGGAGACAGAAGTTGGAAAACCGTAATGGGTGAAGGTCATATTTTCACCTGATGAGTTCGTACTTTCTTCTGGAGATAAATGCTCAGAGACTTGATTAGTAAGCTGTTGGATGATCTCGTATAAGGCATCTACTTTATTGTTCAAAGTGACGACTTGCTTGGTCAATCCATCCATAAAAATACTCCTGTTTATGTAAAAAAACTCCTAAACTAATCCTAGACAGCAGATCAGCCAAGACCCGATTATTTACTAAATTATTTAACCTTTGGTTGAAGTTCCATGGCTGGGAATAGAAAATAAGCTCTCACTCTCAAATAAAAAATAATTGTTTTAATATCACAAAAAATATTTATAAGCTGTCGCAGCACTTAAACCATATAATTTAGCGAGCGGGGACACACTGCTGACGCCGGGGTGACGCCAACGCACTACAAGGGTGGCAAGATTTCGGAATAGGGAATTTAGATGCTTAACAATTTATTAAATTATGATCAAAAGTTAGTTATAGCAACCGCGCCAAACTCTTTAGCATGAACAGTCAGCCATCGGTAGGCATTGGTATTTTCAAATTTGTAGATAATATCTTTTTTAGGGAATAAACCATCTGCCAAATCAATAGTCAGATATTTTCCAAGTACCGTTTTCTTGCTTTAATGTCAAACGATAGATATTGGAATCTGCCGTAGATTTTCCAAAGTTTTTGTTTGTCTATTTCGTTAGTCATCTATATTCTCCTAATTTACTCTTTCCATTCTACTTTTCTGGGTTCGCCTACTTCACTATTACCAAAGCTCCTAATCATAATTTCTTTAAAAGCATCAGCACGTTCAATACTGATAAAAGATGCTATTTGTATCGCATTTTTACCATTCGTTATTCTAACCATTGGATAAGCATCTCCACAAAATTTAGACCTCACAGCTTGTAAATTTATTTCACTGTATTCAATAAAAACGGGATAAAAACTAACTGGATAAGCAGAAGAATTTGTTGGTTTGGTATCGCCACAACTTGGTAAAGGAAATGCGACGTTATCAAAAGGATTATAAGTTGTAAGAGACTGTGCAGAGTTAGATGGCGATCTTGTCACTGATGGAGGATTTGAGGAATGNNGTCCTGATGGAGGATTTGAGGAATCAGAACTAGCAGAATTAATATTAACAGTGGATTTAGTAAAATTCTGTTGAATTGCATTCCAGAGAGCTTGACTGCCTAAAATTAGCACAGCACCACCCACCATAACACCCATCAAAATGCTGTATATTTTCCATAGTTTTTGTTTGTCTGTTTGGTCATTCATAGTTTTATTTGTATTTTTTTAAGGGACATCATTGATTTTTTTCAGATCTTTCAGATATTTTCCAATTACCGTTTTCTTGCTTTAGTGTAAAACGATAAATACTGGAATCTGTCGTAGATTTGTTGAGAGTCTCATCGCTATAAAAATAAACTACCTGTTCAATAGAAACCTCAACTTCTGCTTTATTGTCAGTAGCAGAAAAGTAGCTTGTTCCTTGAACTGAGCGACGGCCGTAGTGATAGTAAGCGTTATTTTGCTGTAACCAGTCTATTGAACCACCTGGCTTGACAATTTCATTATAGACAGTATCAGTGGTCAAGCTGGCAGCTAGTTGGCGATCAAAGGGAGGAGCAAAAATCTTTTCTTTCGCTTGCAGATAGCGCTCAATCAGATTAACAGCTTCTTCTTGTGTTAAAGTATTTGAAGCTGCGGGCTGAGGTGGGGCAATATTACTAGGTGTAGATGTTAAAGATTCAGTGGCTGAACTAGAAGGGGTATTAGATTTAGCCAAATTCTGTTGAATTGCATTCCACGCGGCTTGACCGCCTAGAATTAGCACAGCACCGCCTACCATAACACCCATCAAGATGCCGTATATTTTCCATAATTTTTGTTTTTCTGTTGAGTCATCCATAGGTAAATATCTCCTGTTTGATGAGTAAAACTTTATGAAACTTCAATATTAATGACGTAGCCTGACTGATTGGGTGCAGAAATTTCAACAATATAATCTCCACTATTTGGCAGTTGACCCTGCCATTGGGATACACCGTTTGCAGCATTACCAATTGTTTGATTGTTAGGAGAAATAATTGTCACATTAATATCTCCCTGCCTGATTTGTACAGTC